>CALMQI010000409.1 GCA_937871935.1 uncultured Burkholderiales bacterium | reverse complement strand
GCCGTTGATCAACCTGAATCCGGACGAGGTGGTCGCCGCCGGGGCGGCGATCCAGGCCAACGCGCTGGCCGGCAACTCGCGCGACGGCGATCTGCTGCTGCTCGACGTGATTCCGCTGTCGCTCGGTCTGGAGACCATGGGCGGATTGGTCGAACGCATCATCGAACGCAATACGACGATCCCGGTGGCCAAGGCGCAGGACTTCACGACATTCAAGGACGGACAGACCGCGATGGCCGTGCACGTGGTGCAAGGCGAGCGAGAGCTGGTAGCCGACTGCCGCTCGCTGGCGCGCTTCGAGCTGCGCGGCTTTCCGCCGATGGTGGCCGGTGCGGCGCGTATTCGTGTCAGTTTCGAGGTCGATGCCGACGGCCTGCTCAGCGTGTCGGCCCGAGAGCTGCTGTCAGGCGTCGAGGCGGCCGTCGTTGTCAAACCCAGCTACGGCCTCGCCGACGATGAAGTCGCGCGCATGCTGCGCGAGGGTTTCGCCAGTGCCGACGTCGATGTGCAGGCGCGCGCGCTGCGCGAAGCCCGCGTCGAGGCCGAGCGCCTGCTGCTGGCCACGCGCGCTGCGTTAGCCGTCGACGCCGATCTGCTGAGCCCGGCGCAGGCCGACGCAATTGATCGACGCATGGCCGAGCTCACCCAGACCGCGTCGGCCGACGACGCGTCGGCGATCCAGGCGTCAATCGACGCGCTGGCCGATGCCACCGAAAGCTTTGCCGCGGCCCGCATGAACCGCGGCATCCGCACCGCGCTGACCGGCCGTCGTGTCGAAGAGGTCTGAGGCGTCATCCATGCCGATCATCCGGATCCTGCCGCATGCCGAATACTGCCCGCAGGGCGACGAGATCGAGGCGCCACGTGGCACCTCGGTGTGCGAGGCGCTGCTCGATCACGGCATTGCAATCGAGCATGCATGCGAAATGAGCTGTGCCTGTACCACCTGCCATGTCGTCGTCCGCGAGGGTTTCGACTCGCTCGGCGAGATGGACGAGTCGGAGGAAGACCTGCTCGACCGCGCCTGGGGCCTGACGCCGACGTCGCGCCTGTCGTGCCAGGCCGTCCTGTCCGACCGCGACGTCACGATCGAGATCCCAAAATACTCGATCAACCACGCCAAGGAGAAACACTGACGGCGCGTCGCCGATCGCCAGGAACGACGAAGCCCGCCGAAGCGGGCTTGTCGTCGACTGCGAGCCGGGGGGCGGTCAGCGTGTGATGCCTTCGCCGTGCAACGCGCGACGCAGCCAGCCGCCGAACGGGCCGAGCAGGCCGTGCTCGGGCAACTCGTCGCGCTCGAGCACCAGGCCGCGGTCGATCAGTGTCTGCACGAACACGCGAACTTCGAGCTTGTTGGCACCGCTGCTGTCGCACAACTGCTGCACCGAGACATAGCGGTGCGACATGTCGCTGAGCATGCGGCGATACGCGATGCGCTGGTAGTTGGCCGGCAGTTCAGGCCAGGCAGTGAGCTTGTATTGTTTCATGGTCCCAACGCGGACTCGGTTACTGCGAGCTGATGTGTCGAGCGCAGTCAGTTTGGAAGCGAAGGGTAAGCCCGTGGCGACACATCAGCAAGCCTGGTGCCGGGAATCTGGGGTATCCCCGGTACGTTGGCGTGACGTAATGCAAACATCGCGCTACCGCGGCCCATTGCCGGCCCGTCGATACACTGCCCGCCCATGGTGAACGTGCTCGGCATCGAGTCGTCCTGCGACGAGACGGGCGTGGCGCTGGTGCGCTTCGAGCGCGACGAGCCGCCCAGGCTGGTGACCCACGCCCTGCACAGCCAAGTCGACATGCATCGCGACTTCGGTGGCGTGGTGCCGGAACTCGCCTCGCGTGATCACATCCGACGGCTGATCCCCTTGACGCGAGACGTACTCGGCCGGGCGCAGTGCACGCTGGGCGACGTCGACATTGTTTCGTTCACACGCGGTCCGGGGCTGGCCGGCGCGTTGCTGGTCGGTGCGGGCATGGCGTGTGCGCTGGCGACAGCACTCGGTCGACCGGCCATCGGTGTGCATCACCTCGAGGGGCATCTGCTGTCGCCGTTCCTTGCCGACGATCCGCCGGCATTCCCCTTCGTCGCGTTGCTGGTTTCCGGCGGTCACACGCAGCTGATGCGCGTGTCCGACGTCGGCCGCTACGAGCTGCTCGGGGAGACGGTCGATGACGCGGCCGGCGAGGCCTTCGACAAGAGCGCAATGACGCTCGGGCTCGGCTATCCCGGCGGACCGGCGCTGGCGTTGCTGGCCGAAGAGGGCGATCCCAAGGCCTTCGCGTTGCCACGACCGCTGTTGCGTGGCAATGGACTCGACTTCTCGTTCGCCGGACTCAAGACGGCCGTGTGGCTGCAGCGGCGCCGGCTCGGCGACGCTGCCGACCGACAGACGCTGGCTGACCTGGCGGCATCGACGCAGGCCGCGATTGTCGACGTGCTGATCGGCAAGGCCGAGCGGGCGCTCGAGTTCACCGGTATTCAGCGGCTCGTCGTCGCCGGCGGCGTCGGCGCCAACGTGTCGCTTCGACAGCGACTGGACGCGATGGTCTCAAAGCGCCAAGCCCGGGTTCACTATCCGGGCCTGGACTTGTGCACAGACAACGGCGCGATGATCGCGCTGGCAGCTGCCATGCGCTGGCAGCGCGGGCTTGCGCCCGCGCAGGGCAGCGGCCTCGCGTTCGACGTGCGCCCGCGCTGGGCGCTGGCTGACGCGGGGCTCAGCTGATCGGCAACTGCTTGGCCGTGGCGACGCGACGCTTGGGCAGTTCCAGCTTGAGCACGCCATTGTCGAACTTGGCTGTCGACTCGACCTGATCCACCTCGACCGGCAGCGTGAAGCTGCGCGCGAAACTCGACTCCGAGCGCTCGCGATAGATCACGCGATTGCCGTCCTTCCTCTCTTCGGTCTTGCTCGTGCTCGCTTCCACGCTGACACGGCGACCGTCGATCGACACCTTGATGTCGTCCTTGGCCACGCCGGGCATCTCGAGTGTCACCGTGTAGGCGCGGTCGGACTCGGCCACGTCCAGGGCCGGGGTGCGTGCCACGGCGGCTGCAGATGGCGGCGCCGCGAAGCGGTCGAACGACTCATCGAACAAGCGATCAAAGTTGCGCACCAGATCGGACGCACGGGCCATCGGAACGAGAAACATAGGTACCTCCTGTGGAAACTGGACAATCCGCCCCTACGCCATTGGCGTCGGATACCGGCTATCCCTGCTACATAGATAGACTCGCCGGCTCTGAAATCAAGTCGCGACCCTTGCGCTGGCGCAAGGGCGACAACGGCGCCGCTTTGCCAACAGAGGAGTTGCTTCATGCGTGACATCGTGCTGGCCATGCAGAGTTCGCGGATCCGCGAGGTGGCCAATGCCGCCCTGAAGCGGCCCGACGTGCTGGCCTTCTGGTTCGGCGAGAGCGACGAGGTGACGCCGGCCGCCGTGTGCGAGGCCGCCGCCGCGTCGCTGGCCCGTGGCGAGACCTTCTATGGCCACAACCTCGGACTGCCCGAATTGCGCGAGGCACTGGTCGGCTACACCGCCCGGCTGCATGGACCTGTCGACTTCAACCGGTTCGCCATTACCTCGTCGGGCGTCAACGCCTTGATGCTGGCGACGCAGTTGCTCGCCGGCGCCGGCGACGAGGTCGTCGCCGTGGTGCCGGTGTGGCCCAACCTGACGCAGCAACCGACGATGATGGGCGCCCAGGTGCGGCGCATCGCGCTCAAGCCCGATGCCAGCGGCACCTGGCGGCTCGACGTGCAGGCCATGGTGGATGCGGTGACGGCGAAGACGCGGGTGCTGCTGGTCAACTCGCCGAACAACCCGACCGGCTGGACACTGACGCGCGACGAGCAGGTGGCGCTGCTCGACCACTGCCGCAAGACCGGCACCTGGCTGGTCGCCGACGAGGTGTACGAGCGCATGTGGTTCGGCGCAGGCACCTGTGCTCCGAGCTTTCTCGATATCGCCGCGCCCGAGGATCGGCTGATCGTCGTGCACAGCTTCTCCAAGAGTTTCCTGATGACCGGCTGGCGGCTCGGCTGGATGATCGCGCCGGCGCAGGCGACCGTGCAGATCGCCAAGTTGATCGAGTTCAACACCTCCTGCCCGCCGGAGTTCGTGCAGCGCGGCGGCCTGGCGGCGCTGGCCATGGCCGACGAGTTCGTGCCGGCGCTGGCCGCGCGGCTGCGGACCTGCCGTGATCTGCTGTTGAAGGAGTTGAAGGCCTTGCCCGGCATCACTGTCGCGGTACCGTCCGGTGGTCTGTATGCCTTTCTGCGCATCGAGGGTCAGACCGACTCGCTGGCACTGGCCAAGCGCCTGGTCGCCGAGCACGGTCTGGGTCTCGCGCCCGGATTGGCCTTCGGGCCCGAAGGCGAGGGCTGGCTGCGCTGGTGCTTTGCCTCGCGCGAGCCGCAGCGGCTGACCGCTGGGGTGCAACGGCTGGCCCGGGCCCTCAAGCTATAATTCGGCGTCGTCGACGATGCCTGCGGGCGCCGCTGTCGGCAGCACGGCGTGGGTCGGTTTCACCCGCGGCCGCAAGTCAAACCTCGAAACCGCTCTAAAGGGCCAGCCAGCCCGGGCGGTTTCACGCAACAAGGAAATCGTTCATGAGTCTGGCCACGCCCCAGAAGGCCGAGATCGTCAAGTCGAGCGCGCGCAGCGCCGGCGACACCGGCTCCCCCGAAGTCCAGGTGGCGCTCCTCACGGCGCGCATCAACGAACTGACGCCGCACTTCAAGACCCACCTGAAGGACCACCACGGTCGACGCGGTCTGCTGCGCATGGTGAGCCGGCGGCGCAAGCTGCTCGACTACCTGAAGAACAAGGACGCCGAGCGCTACTCGGCGCTGATCCAAAAGCTCGGCCTGCGCAAGTAGGCCGGTTCGAGCCATCCCGGGGCCTGGCTGCCGCACTGGCGACAACGGGCTCCGATCCCGGAGCGAGGCACCAACTTGGCGCTGCTGTGTCATTCCACCGAGGTTCGCATCGTCGCGAGCCACGCTGGAATGGCATCGCGCTGTCGGGCCCGTTCGCTCCCGGTTCGCGTGCCGCCGACCCTGGCGCGTCTGTAGTTCCACGGAGCCCTATCAATGAGCCTGTTCAACAAGGTCACCAAGACTTTCCAGTGGGGATCGCATCAAGTCACCCTCGAGACCGGCGAGATCGCCCGCCAGTCGGGCGGTGCGGTGCTGGTCAACATCGAAGACACCGTCGTCCTTGCCACGGTGGTGGCAGCCAAGAAGGCCAAGCCGGGGCAGGACTTCTTTCCGCTGACCGTCGACTACATCGAGAAGACCTACGCAGCCGGCAAGATCCCCGGCAGCTTCTTCAAGCGCGAAGGCCGTCCGAGCGAACTCGAGACGCTGACCTCGCGGCTGATCGACCGCCCGATCCGCCCGCTGTTTCCGGACGGCTTCTTCAACGAAGTGCAGGTCGTGGTGCACGTGCTCAGCCTGAACCCCGAAGTGCAGGCCGACATCGCCGCGCTGATCGGCAGCTCGGCGGCGCTCGCCATCTCGGGCATCCCGTTCAACGGACCCATAGGTGCCGCGCGCGTGGGCTACATCAACGGCGAGTACGTGCTCAACCCGGGCAAGACGCAGCTGGCCGACTCGAAGCTCGACCTGGTGGTGGCCGGCACCGAAGCGGCCGTGCTGATGGTGGAGTCCGAGGCCGACCAGCTGTCCGAGGAGATCATGCTGGGCGCGGTGGTCTTTGGCCATGAGCAAGGCAAGGTCGCGATCGAGGCGATCCATCAGCTCGTGCGCGACGCCGGCAAGCCGGTGTGGGACTGGCAGCCGCCGGCGAAGGACGAGACCTTCATTGCCAAGGTCACCACGCTGGCCGAAGCGCCGCTGCGGGCGGCCTACCAGATCCGCAGCAAGCAGGCTCGCACCCAGGCCTGCCGCGAAGCCTATGCCAACGTCATGAGCTCGCTGAAGGCCGAAGGCGCCGAGTTCGACGAGGTCAAGGTCGAGGCGCTGCTGTTCGACATCGAAGCGCGCATCGTACGCAGCCAGATCCTCGCCGGCGAGCCCCGCATCGACGGCCGCGACACGCGCACCGTGCGTCCGATCGAGATCCGCGCCGGCGTGCTGCCGCGCGTGCATGGTTCGGCGCTGTTCACCCGCGGCGAGACGCAAGCCCTGGTGGCCGCCACGCTGGGCACCGAGCGCGACGCGCAGCGCATCGACGCGCTGGCCGGCGAGTTCGAAGAACGCTTCATGCTCCACTACAACATGCCCCCATTCGCCACCGGCGAGACCGGCCGCGTGGGCACCCCCAAGCGCCGCGAGATCGGCCACGGTCGTTTGGCCAAGCGCGCGCTGATCGCGGTGCTGCCGAGCAAGGCCGACTTCCCGTACTCGATCCGCGTCGTCTCCGAGATCACCGAGAGCAATGGCTCGTCGTCGATGGCCTCCGTCTGCGGCGGTTGCCTGAGCCTGATGGACGCCGGTGTGCCGCTGAAGGCGCATGTGGCCGGCATCGCGATGGGCCTGATCAAGGACGCCAATCGCTTCGCGGTGCTGACCGACATCCTGGGTGACGAGGATCACCTCGGCGACATGGACTTCAAGGTCGCCGGTACCGGCGCCGGTGTCACCGCGCTGCAGATGGACATCAAGATCCAGGGCATCACCAAGGAGATCATGCAGGTCGCGCTGGCGCAGGCCAAGGAGGCGCGGCTGCACATCCTGGCCAAGATGCAGGAGGCCGTCGGCGGCGCCAAGACCGAGGTGTCGCAGTTCGCGCCGCGCCTGTATACGATGAAGATCAATCCGGAGAAGATCCGCGACGTGATCGGCAAGGGCGGCTCGACCATCCGCGCGCTCACCGAAGAGACCGGCTGCACGATCGACATCGCCGAAGACGGCACGATCACCATCGCCTCGACCGAGGCCGACCGCGCCGCGTTCGCCAAGAAGCGCATCGAGGAGATCACCGCCGAGGTCGAGGTCGGCAAGGTCTACGAAGGCCCGATCACCAAGATCCTCGACTTCGGCGCGCTGGTCAACCTGCTGCCCGGCAAGGACGGCCTGCTGCACATCAGCCAGATCGCGCACCAGCGCATCGAGAACGTCACCGACGTGCTCAGCGAAGGGCAGGTGGTCAAGGTCAAGGTGCTCGAGACCGACGACAAGGGCCGCGTGAAGCTGTCGATGAAGGCGCTGCTCGAGCGACCCGAGGGCATGGTCGAAGATCGAGGTGACCGCGGCGACCGTCCGCCGCGCCGCGACCGCGGTGGTGATCGTGGCGACCGGGGTGGTGACCGCGGTGACCGTCCGCCGCGACGCGAGCGCGAGGTGCGCGAGGAAGAACCCGCTGCGCTGTCGCAGGAGCAGCAACAGCAGCAACAGCAACAGCAATAGGCAGGTCTCCTGCACACACGCCGCTCATGAAAGCGATCGTGATCAGCCGTTTCGGCGAGCCCGAGGTTCTCGAGCTCGCCGACCGGCCCGACCCGGTGCCCGGCGCCGGTGAACTGCTGGTGCGCGTGGCCGCGTCGGGCGTGAACCGCCCCGACGTGCTGCAGCGCAAGGGCGCCTATGCGCCCCCGCCTGGAGCGTCTGATCTGCCGGGTCTTGAGATTGCGGGCGAGGTCGTCGACGGCGATGCCGCCGAGCTGGCCGCGGCCGGCTTCAAGCTCGGCGACCGCATCTGTGCGCTGGTCGCCGGGGGTGGCTACGCGCAGCTTTGCGTGGCGCCGATCGGCCAGTGCCTGCCGGTGCCGCGCGGCATGAGCGATGTCGAGGCGGCGAGCCTGCCCGAGACCTTCTTCACGGTGTGGTCCAACGTGTTCGATCGCGCCCGTTTGAGCGCGGGCGAGACGCTGCTGATACAAGGCGGTTCGAGTGGTATCGGCGTCACTGCCATCCAGCTCGGCAAGGCCTTCGGCGCGCGTGTGATCGTCACCGCCGGCAGCGCCGACAAGTGCGACGCCTGTGTGAAGCTCGGCGCCGACGCGGCGATCAACTACCGCGAGCAGGACTTCGCGGCCGAGGCCAAGCGCCTCACCGACGGCCGCGGCGTCGACGTGATCCTCGACATGGTGGCTGGCGCCTACGTGGCGCGCGAGCTGCAGTGCCTGGCCGACGATGGACGGCTCGTGATCATCGCGGTGCAGGGTGGCGTCAAGAGCGAGTTCAACGCCGGCGAACTGCTGCGCCGCCGGCTCACGATCACCGGTTCGACGCTGCGTCCGCGGCCGGTCGCTTTCAAGGGGGCGATCGCGACCGCGCTGCGCGCGAGGGTCTGGCCGCTCATCGAGGCCGGCCGCGTGAACACCGTGGTGCACCAGGTGTTCGACGCAGCGCAGGCTGCGCAGGCGCATGCGCTGATGGAATCGAGCACGCACGTCGGCAAGATCGTGCTGCGCTGGTGAGCAAAGGAGCGACGATGCGACGCAAGCTCGTGGTGGGCAACTGGAAGATGCACGGCAGCCGTCCGGTCAACGCGCAGCTGCTGTCGGCGCTGGTCGGTGCGCGGCCGTACGGATGCGATGTCGCGGTGTGCGTGCCGTTCCCCTACCTGTCGGAGACTGCCGTCGCCCTGACGGGCAGTGACCTGCGCTGGGGTTCGCAGGACTGCTCGGCACACGAGCAGGGCGCGTTTACCGGCGAGGTGTCGGCCGGCATGCTGGCCGAGTTCGGCTGTCGGTATGCGATCGTCGGCCACTCCGAGCGTCGCCAGTTCCACCAGGAGGGCGACCAACTCGTCGCCGACAAGGCCAAGGCTGCACTCGGCAAAGGTGTGACGCCCATCGTCTGCGTTGGCGAGACGCTGGCGCAACGCGAGGCCGGCGACACAGAGGCAGTGGTCAAGCGACAGTTGTCGGCGGTGATCCATACGCTGGCCCATTGCGCCGGCGAAATGGTCGTGGCCTACGAGCCGGTGTGGGCGATCGGCACCGGCCGCACCGCGACACCCGAGCAGGCGCAGGCCGTGCACGCGCTGCTGCGCGCCCAACTGCTGGCCGCGACGCCAAGGGCGTCGGAGATGAAGATCCTTTACGGTGGCAGTGTCAAACCCGATAACGCCGCCACGTTGTTCTCGCAGGTCGATATCGACGGTGGACTGATTGGTGGGGCCTCGCTGAAGGCGGCTGATTTCATTGCCATCTGCCGCGCGGCAGGCTGATCACGGGGTCGGAGCAGCACCCCATTGGACTCATGGCCGCTCCGCAGGCGGAGCGCGCGAATCAAAGAGAGCTGGAGAACGAATCAATGCAGATATGGACAACCGTCGTGGTCATCGTGCAGATCGCGTCGGCGATGGTCATGATCGGCCTCGTGCTGGTGCAGCACGGCAAGGGTGCCGACATGGGTGCGTCTTTCGGCAGCGGCGCGTCGGGCAGCTTGTTCGGGGCCACCGGAAGCGCGAACTTCCTGTCGCGCTCGACTGCGGTCTGCGCCACCGTATTCTTCATTGCGACACTGGCGCTGGCGTTCATGTCGTCGGGCTCGCAGACGCGTGCGCCCGACGGCGGCACCATCCTCGACCGGCCGGCAGTGCCGGCAGCGTCGGCCAGTGGTGTGGGCTCGGTGCCGACGGTGGTGACGCCCGGCGCGGTGATCCCGGGTTCGTCCGCCGCGCCCGCGCCGGCGTCGGCGGCGTCGCGCTGATCTCGCGCAGCAAAGCCTGTCGTGGATGCGCCACCAGCAAGGGAAGAGCAAGGCAAAGAGATTAGAATTTGTGGTTGTTCGGACGGCTTGCCTCGAGCCGTTCGCCAGGCAACCCGGTGCTTGATTTCGACCGTTGTGCCGACGTGGTGAAATTGGTAGACACGCTATCTTGAGGGGGTAGTGGCGAAAGCTGTGCGAGTTCGAGTCTCGCCGTCGGCACCAAGGATTTCACAGATCAGGTTGTAGATCCGGTCGACGTGCCGGAAGACCCGAACAACGACGATCATGGACCTGCAACCGTACCTGCCCGTCATCCTGTTCATCCTGGTCGGCGTCGCGGTGGGCATCGCGCCGCAGGTCATCGGCTTCATCTTCGGGCCCAATCGCCCCGACGTCGCCAAGAACAGCCCCTACGAATGCGGCTTCGAGGCCTTCGAAGATGCGCGCATGAAGTTCGACGTGCGCTACTACCTCGTGGCCATCCTGTTCATCCTGTTCGACCTGGAAATCGCGTTTCTCTTTCCGTGGGCGGTGGCGCTCAAGGAGATCGGCGCGCCGGGCTTCTGGGCCATGATGATCTTCCTCGCCATCCTGGTCGTCGGCTTCGTCTACGAATGGAAGAAGGGCGCTCTCGACTGGGAGTGAATCAATGGACCCCCACGCTCACTTTCGTTCGTTGCCCCATGGCCCCGTGAGGGGCCGCTCCGCGGCCCGGGGGGCGCAGGCCTCCCTAGGGGCGGCCCGGCAGGAGGCCTAGCAATGGGCATCGAAGGCGTCCTCAAGGAAGGCTTCGTCACCACCTCGGTCGACAAGCTGATCAACTGGTCGAAGACCGGCTCGCTGTGGCCGATGACCTTCGGCCTGGCCTGCTGTGCGGTCGAGATGATGCACGCCGGCGCGGCGCGCTACGACATCGACCGCTTCGGCATGCTGTTTCGCCCGAGCCCGCGGCAGAGCGACCTGATGATCGTCGCCGGCACGCTATGCAACAAGATGGCGCCCGCGCTGCGCAAGGTATACGACCAGATGGCCGAGCCGCGCTGGGTGCTCAGCATGGGCTCGTGCGCCAACGGCGGCGGCTACTACCACTACAGCTATTCGGTGGTGCGCGGGTGCGACCGCATCGTGCCGGTCGACGTCTACGTGCCGGGCTGCCCGCCGACGGCGGAGGCGCTGCTGTACGGCATCCTGCAATTGCAGGCCAAGATCCGGCGTGAGAACACCATCGCGCGGGCCTGATCGATGACCACACGCCTGGACAGACTCGAAGAAGCAGTGCGCGCCGTGCTCGGCGCGGGTATCCGCCAGCTCGTGCGTGCACGCGGGGAGATCACCGTCACCGTGGCGGCGGCCGACTACGCGATGGCCGCGCGCACGCTGCGCGACCATCCGCAGTTGAAGTTCGAGCAGCTGATCGACCTCTGCGGCGTCGACTATTCCGCCTACCGCAATCAGCCGTGGGAGGGCGCGCGCTACTGCGTCGTCTCGCACCTGATGTCGATCAGCCACAACTGGCGCATCCGGCTCAAGGTGTTCGCCCCCGAAGACGAGCTGCCCATGGTGGCCTCCGTCACCGAGATCTGGAGCTCGGCCAACTGGTTCGAGCGCGAGGCGTTCGACCTCTACGGCATCGTGTTCGAGGGCCACAACGATCTGCGCCGGATCCTCACTGACTACGGCTTCATCGGACATCCGATGCGCAAGGACTTCCCGGTGTCCGGGCATGTCGAGATGCGCTACGACGCCGAGCGCAAGCGCGTGATCTACCAGCCGGTGACGATCGAGCCGCGCGAAGTCACGCCGCGAATCGTGCGCGAAGACCAGTACGGCGGCGTGACATGACGACCCTTCGCCATGGCTGAGATCAAGAACTACACGTTGAACTTCGGCCCGCAGCATCCGGCCGCGCACGGCGTGCTGCGCCTGGTGCTCGAGCTCGACGGCGAGGTGATCCAGCGCGCCGACCCGCACATCGGGCTGCTGCACCGGGCCACCGAGAAGCTGGCCGAGAGCAAGACATTCATCCAGAGCCTGCCCTACATGGACCGGCTCGACTACGTGTCGATGATGTGCAACGAGCACGCCTACTGCCTGGCCATCGAGCGGCTGCTGGGCGTTCAGGTGCCTGAACGAGCGCAGTACATCCGCGTGATGTTCAGCGAGATCACCCGCCTGCTGAACCACCTGCTGTGGCTCGGCGCGCACGGCCTGGACTGCGGTGCGATGAACATCTTCATCTACGCCTTCCGCGAGCGCGAGGACCTGTTCGACATGTACGAGGCGGTGTCGGGCGCGCGCATGCACGCTGCGTACTTCCGTCCGGGCGGCGTGTACCGTGATCTGCCCGACGTGATGCCGCAGTACGGCGCCAGCAAGATCCGCAACGCCAAGACGATGCAGGCGCTCAACGACAACCGCAAGGGCACGCTGCTCGACTTCATCGACGACTTCACGCAGCGCTTCCCGCGTTACGTCGACGAGTACGAGACGCTGCTCACCGACAACCGCATCTGGAAGCAGCGCACCGTGGGCATCGGCGTGGTGACGCCGGAGCGCGCGATGAACCTCGGCCTGACCGGCCCGATGCTGCGCGGCTCTGGCATCGAGTGGGACCTGCGCAAGACGCAGCCCTACGACGTCTACGAGCACATGGATTTCGACATACCGGTGGGCGTCAACGGCGATACCTACGACCGCTACCTCGTGCGGATGGAAGAGATGCGTCAGTCCAACCGCATCATCAAGCAGTGCGTGGATTGGCTGCGTGCCCATCCGGGCGCGGTGATCACCGACAACCACAAGGTTGCCCCGCCGTCGCGCGTCGAGATGAAGGCCAACATGGAGGAGCTGATTCACCACTTCAAGCTCTTCACCGAGGGCATGCACGTGCCCGAGGGCGAGGCCTATGCCGCGGTGGAGCATCCGAAGGGCGAGTTCGGCATCTACATGATCAGCGACGGCGCCAACAAGCCCTATCGCGTGAAGATCCGCGCTCCGGGCTTCGCGCACCTGGCGGCGCTCGACGAGATGAGCCGCGGCCACATGATCGCCGACGCGGTGGCGATCATCGGCACGATGGACATCGTGTTTGGCGAGATCGATCGATGACCCTCAACGACTCCCTCAAGGCCAGGTTCGCCCACGAAGTGGCCAAGTACCCCGCCGACCAGCGCCAGTCCGCCGTGATGGGCTGCCTGGCCATCGTGCAGCATGAGCAGGGCTGGGTCAGTGCCGAGTCCGAGGAGGCCGTCGCCGCGTATCTCGGCATGGCACCGATCGCCGTGCGCGAGGTGACCACCTTCTACAACATGTACAACCAGCAGCCGGTCGGGCGCTACAAGCTCAACGTCTGCACCAACCTGCCGTGCCAGCTGCGCGACGGCAAGAACGCGCTCGACCATGTGTGCCGGCGACTCGGCGTCGGCGAGGGCGAAACCACCGCAGACGGCATGTTCACGGTGCAGAAGTCCGAGTGCCTGGGTGCCTGCGCCGACGCGCCGGTGATGCTGGTCAACGACCGCCAGATGCTCAGCTTCATGGGCCCGGAGCGGCTCGACGATCTGATCGACACTTTGCGCAAGGGGCAGGCGTGATGGTTGCCGTGATGCCCGATCTGTCGCGTTTCCAGGCCACCGGCCGCGAAACCTGTTTCCACGACCGTCACATCGGCGCGCAGATCTACGCCGGCCTGGACGGCGCCAACTGGCGGCTGAAGGACTACGAGGCGCGTGGCGGCTATCAGGCGCTGCGCAAGATCCTCGGCCTCGATGGCGGCGCCGGCATGACGCCCGACCAGGTGGTCGCCGAGGTCAAGGGTTCTGGCCTGCGCGGCCGGGGCGGCGCGGGCTTTCCCACCGGCCTGAAGTGGAGCTTCATGCCGCGCGCGCTGCCGGTGCAGAAGTACCTGGTGTGCAACTCCGACGAGGGCGAACCGGGCACTTGCAAGGACCGCGACATCCTCGCCTACAACCCGCACATCGTGATCGAGGGCATGGTCATCGCGGCCTACGCGATGGGCATCACCGTCGGCTACAACTACATCCACGGTGAGATTCTCGAGATCTACGACCGCTTCGAAGAGGCGCTGCGCGAAGCCCGTGCGGCCGGCTACTTGGGCGACAAGATCCTCGGCAGCGGCTTCAACTTCCATCTGCATGCCTTCCACGGCTTCGGCGCCTATATCTGCGGCGAGGAGACCGCACTGCTCGAATCGCTCGAGGGCAAGAAGGGCCAACCGCGATTCAAGCCGCCGTTCCCGGCCAGCTATGGCCTGTACGGCAAGCCGACAACGATCAACAACACCGAGACCTTCGCGGCCGTGCCGTGGATCATCCGCCACGGCGGCCAGGCCTACCTGGAGTGCGGCAAGCCCAACAATGGCGGCACCAAGATCTTCTCGGTCGTCGGTGACGTCGAGCGGCCGGGCAATTACGAGGTGCCGCTCGGCCTGCCGTTCGCCAAGCTGCTCGAGCTCGCCGGCGGCGTCGGCCGGGGTCGCCAGCTGAAGGCGGTGATCCCCGGTGGTTCGTCGGCACCGGTGCTGCCGGCCAAGGTGATGATGGACCTGACGATGGACTACGACGCCATCGCCAAGGCCGGCTCGATGCTCGGGTCCGGCGCGGTGATCGTGATGGACGACACCCGGTGCATGGTTGATGCGTTGCTGCGCCTGAGCTACTTCTACATGCACGAGTCTTGCGGCCAGTGCACGCCATGCCGCGAGGGCACCGGCTGGCTGTGGCGCGTGGTCGAGCGCATCGAGCATGGCCACGGCCGGGCGGAAGACCTGGCGCTGCTCGACTCGGTGGCCGAAAGCATCATGGGCCGCACCATCTGCGCGCTCGGCGACGCGGCGGCGATGCCGGTGCGTGGCATGCTGAAGCACTTCCGCCAAGAGTTCGTGCACCACATCGAGCACAAGCGCTGCCTGGTCGGGGCGCACGAGGCCGTGCCCGCCTGAGAACCTGAACCGCGACCATGGTTGAAATCGAACTCGACGGCAGAAAGGTCAGCGTCACCGAAGGCAGCATGGTCATGCATGCGGCCGACGCGGCGGGCGTGTACGTGCCCCACTTCTGCTATCACAAGAAGCTCTCGATCGCGGCTAACTGCCGCATGTGCCTGGTCGAGATCGAGAAGGCGCCCAAGCCGATGCCGGCCTGCGCCACGCCGGTCACGCAGGGCATGATCGTGCGCACCAAGAGCGACAAGGCCGTCAGGGCGCAGAAGTCGGTGATGGAGTTCCTGCTGATCAACCATCCGCTGGATTGCCCGATCTGCGACCAGGGTGGCGAGTGCGATCTGCAAGACCAGGCAATGGGTTACGGCATCGATACGACGCGCTACATCGAGAATAAGCGCGCGGTGGTCGATAAGGACATCGGTCCGCTGGTCAAAACGACGATGACGCGCTGCATCCACTGCACCCGCTGCGTCCGCTACACAACCGAAGTCGCCGGCATCGAGGAGATGGGCGCGATCGGCCGTGGTGAA
>CALMQI010000408.1 GCA_937871935.1 uncultured Burkholderiales bacterium | reverse complement strand
GTGCTCTGATCGAACGCGTTCCCGACCGCCGCGCTCACGCCGCTGACGGCGATCTGTTGCTTGATGCCGGGCTCGATACCCGTCTGCACAGCGCCACCGTTCTGGTCGGTGACCATGCGCTGGTATTCCTTGATGTCGACAACGGCCATTACGCCTCCGTGAGTTTCTGAAGTGCGAGAGCCGTCAAAGCCTCGCGTTGCGCCAAACCGTGCACACCGCCATTGACGGCACGCGTGACGGCCTCCACGCCATCCGGGATTTTACCGGAAGCGTTGTTTCCGAACCACACAGCGGCGGCCAGCAGGCCGGCGTGCGGTTGTGCGAGCAGGTCGGGGCTCTCGACCAACGGGAGCCCTGTCATCGGCCCCAGGGCCGCGTAGTTCGCGCGCCCGGTCACCTGCAGCGGGCCCCGCCCGCGGTACTTGTAGCCGTCCCCGGGCTCCGTGTTCCCGAGCCGCCCCTGGTACACCTTCTCCGCCAGCGCCGGCGCGTTGTAGGCGTACGGCCGCGCGGACTCCAGGGTCGGGAACCGCGTGGGCCACACGGCGGTCAGCCGCTCGGCGCTGTACCGCAGGTTCTCCTCGACGTGCTCCAGCATGCCGCTCTCGTGCAGGATCTGGCCCAGGAAGTACGCCAGCCCGACGCGCTGGCCAGGGCTGTCCTCCAGCACCATCTCGAACGCGTCAGCCCAGCGCCCGGCCGTCTGCGGCCGCACGCCCAGGTCGACGAGGAGAGCTGTCCAGGCGATGGCGTCCATCAGATGCCCTCGTTCGTCGGGTTGTCGGCGCTGGTCTTCAGCGCGGCCTCGGCGGCGTACAGCTCCTTCTTCGTGCGGTCGTTGATCGCCACCTCGGCCAGCTGCGCTCGGATCTGCTCCAGCGTCAGGTCCTTGGCGTTGGCCATCTTCAGCATCTCGATCTCGCGGGTGAGCTTCAGCTCCTCCAGCTTGGCCGCGAAGTTCTGCCCCGCGATCTCGCTGCGCAGCTTGATCTCGGACTGGTAGCCCGCCGCCCGGGCGTTGGCCTCCGCGACGCGCGCCTCGGCGACGAGCATCTGCGGGTCCTTCGGCGGGTTCTTCGCCGCGATCTCGGCCTCGCGCTTCAGGTCGTCCTCGGACTTCAGCACCTCCTCGACCGGGATGTGCTGCGCGCCCAGGGCCTTGGCCATCAGGTCGCGCATCTTGAAGATCGGCGCCCACACCGGGTTCGTGGCCAGCTGCAGGAGCTGCAGATAGGCCTGGTTCTGCACGTCGCGCACGAGCAGCGCGCTGCTGCCCTTGGCGTTGACTTCGAAGTCGCCCTTCACGGCGTCGTCTTCGCTGTACGCCATGTTGAAGTCGTAGTAGCGGCGCACGTGGCGCTTGGTCACGTAGTCGTCGAACTGCTTGACCAGCCGGCGCAGCACCACGTTGGCGCTGTTCATGAGCATCTGCATGCCGCCCACCGTCTCCGGTGCGCTGCCCTGCTCGCCCTGCGTGATCAGCGGCTGCCCGGTCTCCTTGTCGGCGAGATCCTCGGCCATCTGGATGATGGCCTGCAACTCTGCCTGGTGGCTGTCGATGTTGATCGCGGTGAACGCCTTCTCGACGTCCTCGACGTCGGCGTTGGCGTACCAGATCTTGCGGCTGTGCAGCTCCCACTTGCCGTCGGCCGGCACGATCGCACCCTTCTTCAGCACGATCTGCGGGCCGCTCGAGATGCCGGCGTTGTCCATCATCTGGCGCCACGCGCTGTTCAGCACGCGCTGCTGGCTGCGCATGAGGTACGGCACCCCATAACCCCAAACGCTGTCGGACACCTTCTCCCACGGCATGAAGTCGTACGGCAGGTCCCCGGTTTCCATCGGGTTCAGGTACGCCTTCACGACCACGTCGTTGATCATGACGATGCAGCCGCTGACGCGCGTCAGGGGGTCGTCGTAGTCGTCCAGTCCGGCGACGCCATATGCGCGCATGTTCGCGACTTCGATCTCGCCGACGTAGTGCCAGATCTCGAACAGCGTGTCTTTGACGAGGTCCTTCGTGCGCGGGTCGTCGATGTCGTTGAACACCTTGGTGCGCTGCGGGCCGATCTGCAGCACCCGGCGCAGGGCGTCCTTGTCGTAGTACGGTTGCTTGGCGAAGTCCTGCACGACGCGGCGCGTGGCCAGCTCGCGCTCGAACACGCCCTCGCCCTTCTGCACGTCGTCGCCACACGCGGGGTCGGGCCACACGTTCCAGCACGGTACCCACACGCTGGCCGGGCGCGTCTCGCTGACGACCGACAGCGTGTGCACCGCGGGGCCCTGCGGCGCGGGCGCGGCGCCCTCGGGCGCATCGCCACCGGTGGCCGTCGGGCCCTGTTTCAGCCACGCCTTGCGCGTGCGATGCGTCGGGATCGGGCCCTTCAGCACGCCCGTGCCCAGCACGGCCGACTCGTGCAGCATCTTGCGCACCTCGGCCGCGTAGTCGCACTCGACGAACTGGTCGTCGATGAGCTGCTCCATCGCGTCGGCCGCCTCGCGCGCCGTCTGCGCAGCGGCAGCGGCGATGTCCTTCTTGCGCAGCGGCTGCTGGATCTGCTGGCCGTTGGCGTCGACCGCAGGGCTACCGGTGGCCGGGTCCTTGAGCGGCTCCATGGGCGTGTTGCCCATGGCGTCCACGACAGGCGTCTCGTCCTTGAGTTGCCGCGCGAGTTGGGGGTTCGGGGTCGGGTCGACGCCGAAGTTCTTGTCGTCGGTCGGTAGCACGATGTCCGACAGCCGCGCCTCGGCGCTGTTCGTCTTCTGCCGCGTCAGGCCGATGAACACCGTGGAGCGATGCGGGATGCTGGTGTTGCCCACTGCCGGGCCGCCCTGCTCCACCGCCTTCATCATGTCCGCGGCCGTGCGGTTCACCGCGTCGATCGCGTGGTACTGGTCGGTGTCCTCGCGCCAGCGGCGGTCCACGCCGGCCATGCGCCGCGCCTGGATCCACTCGTCGCGCTTCTGGGCCAGCCCGTAGGCGAAGCCCTGCATCCGCTCGGCGCGGTCCTTGCGGTCCTTCTCCTCGTCCGTCAGCACCGGCTCGCCGTTGCGTTCGGCAACCATGTCTTCGGGGAAGTCGGGGCTCGGCTCGTAGCTCTGGGCCAGGGGGTTTTTCATGTGAGCACGTCCATGGGTTCGGGTGTGACGGGGGCGGGCGGCATCTCGACGACCTCGTTGCCGGGGCTACCTCGCTTCAGCTCGACGACGACGAGGTACTGGTGGTCGTGCAGGTAGAACGTCTGGGCCTTGCCCGCGGCCAGGAACCACGCGCCACCCATGATGGTGTCTTCGCCGACGTTGGTCATCTGACGCACGCCGACCACGCTGCCGGGCAGCGCGCCGTCGTTGTTCACTGTGATGCGGATGGTCATGTCAGTAGCCTGTGACTGGGTCGAGCACCTGGAACCCGGCGATCGTGTTGGGTGTGAGCTGGTCGCCGCGCAGCACGGCCGCCTCGGCCTGCGACAGGGCGAATCGGCGCATCATCATCCCGTAGCGCGTGGCGGCCATCAGGTCGTCCGCCTTCTTCACGATGATGCCGTCCTTGCGGTGGTACAGCCGGAACTCCCGGAACCAGGGCTCCAGGGTGGAGAAGACGCGCAGCCTGCGTGAGCGCATGCGGTCCAGCATCTGGCTGACGCCCGCCTCCAGGCCGTTGCTGCCGTCCTCGAACGTGGCGCGCTTGGGCAGCATCTCGACCTTGTTGTCGCGGTACTGCTTCGCGAGCTGCTCGCCCGAGCCCTTGTCGTGCTGCAGGCCGTCGTGCGGCCACGCGACCGGGATCCACTCGCCACCTTTGCGGATCACCAGCGACTGCTGGTCGACCGGTGTCTCGCGGGCGCGCCACACGTCGTAGACGTACAGCGTGTCGGTGTCCCGGTCCCACGCCATCCACACCACGGCAGCCGGGTGATCCCATCCGAAGTCGATGCCGACGATGCGCGGCCAGTACGACGGGATCGGGAACGGGTCGCACTTGATCATCGACTCGGCGACCGGGAACACACGGCCCGAGCCCATGATCGGGATGCCGTTGGCGCGCGCCTCGCGCTCGTGGGCCGGGTAGCCGGCGATGATGCGGTCGCGCTCGGACTCCGCGATGTGCTTGGCCTCGGCGATCGTCATCGTCGTGACGTGCGACCCGAGGGGCTTCTCCTCCAGGTAGCGCATCACCACGTCGGACATGCCGAGCAGCGGGGTGAACGTGACGAACACGAGGCCGCTCGTGGCGGTCGTGCGCGTCAGGCCCTCCGAGTACACGTCCAGCGGCGGCTCCTCGTCGAACCACACGCCGTCGATGGTGTCAGCCTGCCACTTGCTGCGCCCCTGGTCGTACGACTGGAGCTGGATGACCGAGTTGTCGCCGCTGACGTGCTTCACGACGACCGAGGCCAGGGCGTCGGCCACACCCTGGCGCCTGCTGAAGCCCTTCAGGCAGCTGTGCGGAATCGAGCCCGTGCCCCACAGCGATTCGGCCTCCGGTGGACCGACGAGCAGACGCTGCACGCCCTTGCGTGTCAGCTCCGCGGACTCCGAGCCAGCGAGCCAGCGTGTGGCGTGGTCCCAGCGGCGGCCCTGCCACCAGTCGGGGTAGAGCCCGGTCAGGTGGTACGCCACCTCGGCGGCGCCCGCGTACGTCTTGCCGAGCTGGTTGCCCGCCATCAGCAGGCGCTCGCGGTGCGTCTTGCCCGCAGCGTGGAACTCCATCTGTCGGTCGTACGGCGCGTAGCGGTCGAGCCAGTTGCGCTTGGTGCGCAGCTCCTGCTCTGCCAGCAGCTCCAGCAGCTCCTTGCGGTCGCCCGGGTCCAGGGTCATCGGGTCGAACAGCACGTCGTCGATGGCGTCGAGCAGGTTCATGCGGCCGCCCAGTGGCGCGGAGGCCGGCGGATCAGCCCCGGGCGCCCGGTGTCCACGTTGATGTCGACCCAGCGCCAGCGCTGCACGAACTCGCGGTCGACGAAGACGATGACGGTCATGCACCCAGCTCCCGCGTGATCGCGTCACGCAGTTGCCGCAGCGTCTCGCGGTCCAGGTCCACGATGGACTGCATGCTGGCGCGGTCGGGCCCGCTGCGCGTGATCAGCTCGTAGCCCTGGTCCGTGGCGTTGAGGCACACGAACGGCGGGTACATGGGCGACAGCGACGTCCACGCGAACACGTTGCGGTCACTTGCCACCGAGATCCCCCTTCGCCGCCCTGGCGAGCAGTAGCTGCAGCCGGGCGTCCAGTCGCTCCTGCGTCATGCCCGCGAGCGTGCCGTCGATCTTCATCTCGACCGCCTTGAGCTTCGGGTGCAGGTACTGCATCAGCTCCAAGGCGATGTGCGCGCGCTGCTCCGTGCTGAGCCGGTGCTCGTCCATCTCGACGCCGGTGTCCGGGTCGATGGTCACCACTGGCACGAGCGCATCGGCGATCGTCTCCGTGGGGTCCAGGCCGTAGGACTCCAGCACCTCGGCGACCTTGCGCAGGTTGATGGCCTTGCGCAGCTTCAGCCGCGCCTGATGGCCCGCCTGCGCCCCGCTGGCCGCCATGTCCGCGAGTTGCGGTCGCTTGAAGCCCGCTGTCTCGGTCGTCTCCAGCCCTGGCAGCGCGCCTCCGGAGGCCTTCACGGCCTGCTCGGTGCGCGAGATGCCGAGCCACACCTCGGTGTAGAAGTCCAGCGCCCGGGACTTGCTGGCGAACTTCTTCTCCAGGCGCTCACCCAGCACATCCGCGATCGCGACGACCCAGCCGCGGTCCTTCTCGACCGGCGGATAGACCTTGCCCGTGAACGAGCCGCGCACGAAGTCCTGCGCCTGTCCCGTCACTCTTTCGCGATACTCGCCCATGCCCGCCTTAGCTCCCACAAACGCAAGAGCGCAGCCAGGGCGAGTGCCCGGGCCACGCTGCCAATCGATCGCCCGGATCCCGGGCGCACGTCAGACCTTGCCGCCGAGCGTGCCCGAGCCGCTGAAGCCCTTCACCGCGCGCTTGGTGGCGCCGGTGGACACGCTGTCGTTGCCCTCCAGGCTGCCGTGCATCTTGCCGCCGCCGAACCCCTTGGTCGCGCCGCTCTTGGTGATGGCGCTATTGCCACCGGGCGCCGGGGCCTTGTGGGCTGGCACGCTGACTTTTCCGTTTCCGTTCATGTGGGCTCCCGCTGAATGTTGTGATTCTGCAACAGGGGCGTTTATTGCCCGGGTGCCGGTTCTGTGAAGCCGCGGAACGTTCCCACAGACGCGGGAAGCTGGAAAGATTGTCGTCAGCGCCCGCTTTGGGCGACAAAGCTAGGGAAAACCCTTAGAAAACTGTTACGTTTGGTGCGTTCACGCGTCTGTGGGAGGACTAAAGTCGAGGCCTCGATTGACCCACCACTGAAAGGCCCGACATGCTCCGCTACCTCGACAACGCACTCTTCGCCCTCCTGGCCCTGGCCGCCCTGGCGTACCAGCTCGCCATCCTCTTCGTCTGAAGGAGCCCACCATGGACGTCACCGGAAACATCATCGCCTACGAAGCCGGCGAACTCAACGAGACCGAGACCATCGAGCTGTTCCAGGAGCTGGTCAACTCCGGCCTCGCGTGGCAGCTCCAGGGGCACTACGGCCGCACCGCGGCCGCCCTGATCGACGCCGGCCTCGTTCGCAACCCCTGATTCCAGCCCCCTGGCCTGCGTGCAGGCCTCGGGGGTGCAATCCGCACCATCAACCAAGGATCCGCATGTCACACGAACTCACCCAACACGCCGACGGCACCGTCGAGATGGCCTACCGCCTCGACCACGGCATGCCCTGGCACGGCCTGGGCCAGCCGGTCAACGAGACCGACTACCACAACCTCGACGCGTGGATCGCGCAGGCGCGCATGGCGTGGCAGGCCGGACGCAGCCGCGTGCGGTACGGCGAGGCGCCGAACCAGCACATCTACGAGGGCGCGCACGTCCTGTACCGCAAGGACACCAAGGCGCCGCTCGGCATCGTCTCGCCGACCTACAAGATCGTCCAGCCGCGCGACCTGCTGGAAGTGTTCCGCGGCGTGCTGCGCGAAGGCGGCCTGGAGATGTCCGCAGCCGGCACGCTGTTCGGCGGCAAGCGGTTCTGGTGCACGGCCAGGATCGGCGAGGCCTCGCCGGTCAGCGTCCGCGACCGCGTCGGCGCCTTCCTGCTGGGCACGTCCAGCCTCGACGGTTCGCTGAAGACCAGCTTCCGCCGCTGCGCGACGCGCGCCGTGTGCAACAACACGGTTCGCATGGCGTTCGCCGAGGGCCCCGCCGACGTCCGGTTCCGCCGTGAAGCACAGATCCTGGCTCGGCTGGAGCATCCCGGGATCGTAGCAGTGCATGACGTGGGGACACTTCGCGATGGCCGCAGGTTCTACGTCATGAAGCTGGTGCGGGGAGCCCGGCTGGATGACTTTTCGCAGCGACGTACACTGCCGGAGCGGCTGCGCAGCTTTCTCCGCATCTGCGAGACGATCGAGTTCGCTCATGTGAGCGGAGTGATTCACCGCGATCTGAAGCCGGGCAATATCATGGTCGGAGAGTTCGGGGAGGTCCTCGTCCTGGACTGGGGGATCGCCCGGGTGCTGGCGGCACAGCCGGAGGCGACCGGGGCGGTGCCGTCGACCCTCCCCGACGACGGTGACACCGCCTCCGGCACCGTCCGCGGGACACCGGGCTACATGGCTCCCGAGCAGCAATTGGGGCAGATCGACCTGGTGGATGCCCGCAGTGACGTGTTCTCGCTTGGGGCCATCCTGCGCGATCTGGCGAAAGACGATATCCGCCTCGCGCGCTGGGCCGACCGCCAGTTCGTCGACCTCTCGGCCCAGCCAACCGAACGCATGGAGCCGTTCGAGCATGACGGCCGCGTGCACCGCGTGGAGTTCCATCTGCCCGCGCTCGCGTCGATCAAGGCGCGCCTCGCCCATCTCGGCATTGCGCCGGGCAGCTTTGCCTGGACGCCGAAGGAGAAGGACGCGGGGCCGTTTCCGGGCCTGTCGGCGTTCGATGAGGACGACGCCGGCATCTTTTTCGGGCGCGATGCCGACATCATGGCGGGCATCACTGATCTGCGCACAATGCGCAAGCGCCGTTCCCCGCGCCTACTGGTGATCGTGGCGGCGTCCGGCGCTGGCAAGTCATCCTACCTGCGTGCGGGTCTGTGGCCGCGCCTGATGCGCGATCCCGATTTCGCGCCGCTGTGCATCTTGCGACCGGCGCAAGGCATCCTCACCGGGCCGGACGGGCTGGGGCGCAAGCTGGCGCCGTGGTTCGAGCGGAATGGCCGCGTGAAGTTGGCGGGTGACATTCACACGGCTCTTGCCCAAACCGGCCCCGAGGCAGCCGCTGCTCTTGGCCTGATGATCGCCGATGCCACCGCGCTCGCGACCACGTTGGACTGCGGTTCAGCAGACGGGGCGAGGTCGGCCGCGACTGCAACCGTTTCGACCGCGGGCGCCGCGGCCACCGAAGTTTCGGCCACCGGCGTTTCGGCCACTGGAGGCGCCAGCACCGGTTCGGTGAGACTGAACAGCACCGAGTTGACGCTCGCCAGCGGCGTGCCCTCGATCACCGCGCGCTCGGCCGGCATGGTGCTGCCGATCGGCCGCAGCATCGCCGAGCTCCAGGGCGATGACCCCAATTTCGGCTTCGGCGAGTACCTCACCCGGCGC
>CALMQI010000407.1 GCA_937871935.1 uncultured Burkholderiales bacterium | reverse complement strand
CGCCCAGCGCGCGCAGCGCCAGCCGGTACAGGTCTTCCAGCAGCTTGCCCTTCCAGGCGTTCCACACCTTCGGGCTGGTGCCGCGAATGTCGGCCACCGTCAGCAGGTACAGCAGTGTCAGCCGCTGCGGCGTGTGCACCAGCTTGGCGAACTGCAGGATCACCTGCGGGTCCGACAAGTCCTCCTTCTGCGCGATGTGGCTCATCGTCAGATGGTGGCGCACGAGGAACTCGATGGTCTGTGCATCGGCGCGCTCGATGCCGTGGTCGCGGCAGAAGCGCCGCACCTCTACCGCGCCGAGCACCGAATGATCGCCGCCACGCCCCTTGGCCAGGTCGTGGTAGAGCGCCGCCACGTACAGCACCCACGGCTTGTCGTACTGCGCCGCCAGCTGCGAGCAGAACGGATACTCGTGCGCGTGCTCGGGGATGAAGAAGCGCCGCACGTTGCGCAGCACCATCAGGATGTGCTGGTCCACCGTGTACACGTGGAACAGGTCGTGCTGCATGCGCCCGACGATGCGGCGAAACGGCCACAACGTGCGGCCGAGCACCGAGGTCTGGTTCATCAACCGAAAGGCGTGCGTCTGCCCGGTGGGCTGGCGCAGGATCTCCATGAACAGCTCGCGCGTGCGCGGGTCGCGCCGGTAGGCGGCGTCCATCAGCGTGCGGCCGGCGTACAGCGCGCGCAGCGTGCGCGCCGACAGGCCCTGGATGCCGGCGTCCTGCTGAAAGACGAGAAACGTCTCCAGAAACGCGTGCCGGTCGCGCTGGTACAGATCGTCGCTCGCCACCTCGAGCAGGCCGCCGCGGTCGAGAAACCGCTCGTTGATCGGCCGCATCGGCTGGTCTTCGGAGCCGCTGATGCGCTCCTCGATGTTGAGCATCAAGATCTGGTTGAGCTGCGTCACCGCCTTCGCCGCCCAGTAGTAGCGGTGCATCAGCACCTCGGAGCTGCGCTGCGTCTTCGCCGGCTTGAGGCCGATGCTCTCGGCCACCGCCGTCTGCAGGTCGAAGATCAGCCGATCCTCGCGGCGGCCGGCCACCGCATGCAGCCGCGCGCGGATCAGCTTGAGCGTGCCCTCGTGGCGGTGCAGGCGGCGCACCTCGAAGGGGGTGAGCAGCCCGTTGGTGGCCAGTTCGGCCCAGGTGCGGCCCAGGCCCGCCGCACGCGCGACCCAGATCAACACCTGCAGGTCGCGCAGGCCGCCGGGGCTCTCCTTGCAGTTGGGCTCCAGCGAGTAGGGCGTGTCCTCGTACTTCACGTGGCGTTGCCGCAGCTCCAGCGTCTTGGCGCGCAGAAACGCAGCGGGGTCGATCGCCGCTTCGGTGTCGCGGCGGAAGCGCCGGTACAGCGCGCGCTGGCCGCACAGGTAACGCGACTCGAGCATCGAGGTCTGCACCGTCACGTCGGCGCGTGCCTCGACCACGCACTCGTCGACCGTGCGCACCGACGAGCCGATCTCGAGGCCAATGTCCCAGCACGCGGTGATGAAGCCGGCGATCGCCGCGCGCAGCGCCTCGTGCTCGGGCGCGTCGTCCGACTCGCCCGGCAGCAGCACCAGCACATCGATGTCGGAGTAGGGGAACAGCTCGCCGCGGCCGAAGCCGCCCACCGCCACCAGCGCCGCGCCCGGCGGCATGGTGCAGCGGCCCCACAGCTCGGCCAGCGCATGGTCGGCGTGGCGCGCCAGCGTGCGCGTGAGCCGCGCCGCGCCCGGCGCGGTGGCGCGCGACTGCAGAAAGTGATCGATCAGCGCGTTCTTGCCGTCGCGGTAGCGTGCACGCAGCGTGGCCACGCCCGTGTCGGCGCGGGTGGGCTCCTCGATGCGGGCCGACATGCGTGCCGCAGCAGCCTACGGCGCGATGGTCGCCGGTGCCGGTGCGGTGCTGGGCGCAGAGGCCGCGGCGGGCTGCGCGAAGGCAGGGATCTCCGGGCTGCCGGCCGACAGCGTCATCACCTCGTAGCCGGTGTCGGTGACGAGCACCGTGTGCTCCCACTGCGCCGACAGCGAGCGGTCTTTGGTGACGATGGTCCAGCCGTCACCGAGCTCGCGGATCTCGCGGCGGCCGGCGTTGATCATCGGCTCGATGGTGAACATCATGCCCGGCACCAGCTCTTCCAGCGTGTTGGGGCGGCCGTAGTGCAGCACCTGCGGCTCCTCGTGGAACTTGCGGCCGATGCCGTGGCCGCAGAACTCGCGCACGATCGAGAAACCCTGGCCCTCGGCGAAGCTCTGTATCGCGTGGCCGATGTCGCCCAGCCGCGCACCGGGCTTCACCTTGACGATGCCCTTCCACATGGCCTCGTACGTCAGCGTGCACAGCCGCTTGGCCGCGATGGAGCCCTCGCCGACGATGAACATGCGGCTGGTGTCGCCGTGCCAGCCGTCCTTGATGACGGTGATGTCGATGTTGACGATGTCGCCGTTCTTCAGCACCCGGTCGTTCGGGATGCCGTGGCATACCTGATGATTCACCGACGTGCAGATCGACTTGGGGTAGGGGATGTACCCCGGCGGCGCGTAGTTCAGCGGCGCGGGGATCGCCCCCTGCACGTTGACGATGTGCTCATAGCACAGCTTGTCGAGCTGGTCGGTGGTGACGCCCGGCTTCACGTGTGCCGTGAGCATGTCCAGCACCTCGCTGGCCAGCCGGCCGGCGATGCGCATGCCCGCTACTTCGTCGGGTGTCTTGATGGTGATCGACATAGGGCGGGGATTATCACACCCGAGGCCCTATGGCACGGGTGGCGGGGTCATCGCAGGAAGGCGCGACCGCCCTAGCGCTCGCGCGTGACGGTTATCGCTTGCGCGCGACGGTCACCGCTTGCGCGCGACGATCACCGGCACCGGCATCACGAACGCCACGCCACCGTCGGCCTGCACAAACGGCGCCAGCACACGGCGTGCCTCGCGCCGCAGCAGGCCGAATTGCGTTTCGTCGAGCAGGCCGCCCAGCGTCCAGACACAGTCGCGCTCGGCCGACACCAGCGCATCGACAGAGGCGAAGCGCACGTCGGCCGCGTGCTGCACCACCTGGGCATCGTGCAGGCCGGCCTGTGCCGCGAGATCACCCAGCAGCGCCGGATCGCCGATCGCGAACGGCGCGCGAAAAGCATCGGCCACGGCCGCGCCGAACAGCTGGTGCAGCAGCTCGGCCAGTGCGCCGTAGCCGGCCGAGCGCTCGACCGCGCCGCACACGGCCACCGCCAGCCGGCCGCCCGGCGCGAGCACCCGCTGCATGTCGCGCAGCGCGGCGACACGGTCGTCGAAGAACATCAAGCCGAACTGGCTGACCACGGCATCGACGCTCGCGTCGGCCACCGGCAGCGACTCGGCGCGCCCGTGGATCCACTCGGCGCCAGGCCAGAGCCGCCGCGCGACGGCGAGCATCTCGGGGTTCGCGTCGACGCCGATGGCCGTACCCGCACCACCCACGCGCGCGGCCACCGCCCGCGTCAGCGCCCCGGTGCCGCACGCCACGTCGAGCACACGCTGGCCGGGCCGGATCGCGGCGGCATCCACCATCGTCTCGGCGAACGGGCCGAACAGCGCCGGCACGAACTCGGCTTCGTACACCTCGGCGGGGCTTCGGGCGGCGGTGGCGTGGGCGGCGGTCGGCACGGTCATCGTCGGGCTCCTTCGGATGGCCTAGCATCCGCCTTGCCCACCGCCATGGCCATGACCGAACTGCCGAATCGCTTGCCCGAGGGTCCGGTGCCGCGCATCGAAGGCGAGCGCAGCGCGCCGGCCGCACTGGAAGCCGCGGCGCCGGAGCACGACGTGTTGTCCGACGTGCTGCGCACCGTGCGGCTGACCGGCGCGATGCTGTTTCTGGTGGACGCCACCACACCCTGGCGCTCGCAGGCGCCGCCGGCCCGCGCGTTTGCCCACCACGTGATGCCGCATGCGCAGCACCTGGTGTCGTTCCACATCGTCGTGCGCGGTCACTGCTGGGGCGGCCTCAGCGACGAGCCGCTGCAGCCGCTGGCCGAAGGCGACGCGTTGGTGGTGCCGCATGGCGATGCGTATGTGCTGACGTCGCAGCCCGATGCAGCAGCGAGTTATGGCGACGACGACGCGGTGGCGTTCTTCCGGCGCATGGCGGCCGGCGAGCTGCCGGCCGTGGTGACCGAAGGTGGCGGCGAGCCGCAGGTCACGTCGTTCATCTGCGGCTTCCTCGGTTGCGATGCCCGGCCGTTCAACCCGATCCTGTGGTCGTTGCCGCGGGCCATCCATCTGCCCCGGGTGACGCGGCCGGGTGACCGGCTGTCGCATCTGCTCGACTACGCGATGGCCGAGTTGCGCGACCGGGGCGCCGGCCAGCGCGATGTGCTGCTGCGCCTGAGCGAGCTGATGTTCGTGGAGGTGGTGCGCCGCCACCTCGCGCAGTCGGGTGCCGAGGCCACGGGCTGGCTCGCCGCGTTGCGCGACCCGCTGATCGGCCGCGTGCTGTCGCGCCTGCACGCCAAGCCCGACCACCCGTGGACGCTCGAGTCGTTGAGCAAGGACGTCGGTGCGTCGCGCAGCACGCTGGCCGACCACTTTGCGCAGCTGGTGGGCCAGTCGCCGATGCACTACCTGGCCGGTTGGCGCATGCAGCTCGCCACGCGCCTGCTCGCCGAGCACAGCATGAAAGTACGCGCCATCGCCGACCAGGTGGGATATGCCTCCGAGTCGGCGTTCAGCCGCGCATTCAAGAAGCACACGGGGTCGACGCCGCAGGCCTGGCGGCGGCGCTGAGCCCACGAGGCGCCCGCCTAGAATCCCAGCTTTAGGGACCCCCGCCCTGGATCACATGCCGTCGTCGCCGCCCCAGCTGATTCACCTCGAGGGCGGCCCCGCGCTCTCGGCATTCCGCGCCACACTGCTGCTCGCCCGCCTGCGCGAACGTGTGCCGCGCGTCAGCGCCGTGCATGCGCGCCACGGCTACTGGGTGTGCAGCGACGCGCCGCTCGACCGCGGTGCGCACGACAAGCTCACCGCGCTGCTCGACAACGGCGAGCGCTACACCGGCGCAGAAGACGGCGCGCTGATCGTGGTGATGCCGCGCCTGGGCACCGTGAGCCCGTGGGCCAGCAAGGCGACTGACATCGCGCACAACTGCGGGCTGCCGATCCACCGCATCGAGCGCGTCACCGAATGGCGCCTTGCGCTCGAAGGCGGCTTTCTGCGTGGCGCCAAGGCGCTGACCGAGGCGGAGCTCCACACCTGCGCCGAGCTGCTGCACGACCGCATCGCGGAGGCGCAGGTCCTTATCGGTCAGGGTTGCTGTTGACATGGCATTCTCCTCGCGCGACGGCCGGAAGTAGGCTGACGCACTTCAACCAATGACGATCGCAATCCTCGTACCGTGCGCGGGCCCATAGAAGGGAGCAACCAGGCGGGGAAATCTCGCCGATCGCCGTTGGAATTTCCGCACCGCGGATGCGGTTCCGTTGGTACGGCGTTGGCATGACCGGATGTCATGAGGACCCTCACGCTACTGATTCAGTGTGTGCTGGCCCTGTTGGCCGGTCCCGCGGGCGCACAATCCGTTGACGCCGCTGCGGCGCTCGTCGGCGGGCAAACGTCGTACGACGTCAAGGCGGGAGACACTCTCGGTTCGATTGGGGCGCGTTTTGCCGTTGCGCGGGCCACACTGATTGAGATGAACCAGTTGACGAGCCCGTACGTGCTGGCTGCAGGCCGGCGTCTCGTGATCGACAACACGCACATTGCCGTTCCCCATCCCGATGTCCGCCTCACCATCAACATCGCCCAACGGATGCTGGTGTGGTCCGACGGTGAGCAGCCCATGGCCTATCCGATCACCGTCGGCAGGCGATCGTGGCCGACGCCGGTCGGCGGCTTCAC
>CALMQI010000406.1 GCA_937871935.1 uncultured Burkholderiales bacterium | reverse complement strand
CGTTGTAGATCATGTTGTTGACCCAGGTGCCGCGCGTGTGCTGGTTGAAGCCCATGGTCCAGTACGACGTGACCTTGGTCTTCGGGTCGGCATAGGTCTTGGCGAGCCACTCGAGCTTGTCCTTCGGCACGCCGGAGATCTGGTGCGCCTTGTCCAGCGTGTACTCGGCGACGAACTTCGCGAAATCGTCGAACGTGATCGGCGAGTGCGCGTTCGGGTCGCCCTTCGGTTTGCCGCCAGGCCCCGCGTAGCCGTTGTTGCCGGCCACCTGCTCCAGCGGATGGTTGGGCCGCAGGCCGTAGCCGATGTCGGTCACCCCCTTGAAGAAGCCGACGTTCTTCTTGACGAACTCCTGGTTGACCGCACCGGTCTGGATGATGTGGTTGCAGATGTAGTTCAGGATCGCCAGGTCGCTCTGCGGCTTGAACAGCAACTCGTTGTCGGCCAGTTCGCACGAGCGGTGGGTGAAGGTCGACAGCACGTGCAGCTTGACGTGCTTGGCGCTCAGCCGCCGGTTGGTGATGCGCGACCACAGGATCGGGTGCATCTCGGCCATGTTGGAGCCCCACAGCACGAACGCGTCAGCGTGCTCGGCGTCGTCGTAGCAGCCCATCGGCTCGTCGATGCCGAAGGTGCGCATGAAGCCGGCGACGGCACTGGCCATGCAATGCCGCGCATTGGGGTCCAGGCTGTTGGAGCGGAAGCCCGCCTTCATCAGCTTGGCGGCGGCGTAGCCTTCCCACACCGTCCACTGGCCCGAACCGAACATCGCCACGCCGTACGGGCCCTGTGCCGGGTCCTTCATCGTGGCCTTGACCTTCTCGGCCATGATGTCGAAGGCCTGGTTCCAGCTGATCGGCGCGAACTCGCCGTTCTTGTCGAACTTGCCGTCCTTCATGCGCAGCAGCGGGCGCGTGAGCCGGTCCTGGCCGTACTGGATCTTGGCCAGGAAGTAGCCTTTCACGCAGTTCAGGCCCTTGTTCACCGGCGCATCGGGGTCGCCCTGCGTCGCGACGATGCGCCCCTCTTTCACGCCCACCAGCACGCCGCAGCCGGTGCCGCAGTAGCGGCACACGCCCTTGTCCCAGCGCACGCCGTCGCTGGTGGCGGGTGCCTGCGCCAGCACGTCGCTGACCGGCAGCGCGATGCCGGCGGTGGCGGCCGCCGCGGCGGCGGCCTTGTGCTTGATGAACTCACGTCGCGTCAGCGTCATCGCGGACCTCCATGTCAGGATTGGTTTCGATCTGGTGATAGACGAGGGCCACCGACAGCACACCGCCGAGCGCGTTGATGCGCGCGATCGTCTCGGTGGTCTCGGTGTCGCTGGGGGATACGAGGGTGACGACCAGCTTGCCCAGCGGCGATGCGGCGGGCACTTCGACGCCGTTCCAGCCGTTGAGGGTGCCGCGCACCACGCCGAGCTGCTCGGGCCGCACGTCGACGATGAGACTGGAGATGTTCATCGAGGCGGTTCCGGGTAGGCCCTGTTGTTCTTCGCGCCGCCGAGGCACGGGCCCGGCGAACTGCACGACAGCCTAGGTATGCGGCGCCGGCGCGTCCTTGATCCGGTTTAGTTTTTTCCCCGCTCGTGGCGAAAGCGCCGCCGGGCCGCGTTCACCGGTGTTCACACCGCGCAGCGGCCATTGGGTTCTTTCTTGAACCAGGTCAACGACCCCGAGGGCCGATCGCGAAAAACATGCGGGCATGCCATCCAGGACCACCGCGCTCGCCACCGCAGGGCTGTTCGCGGCGCTGTGGACGACCGTTGCCACAGCGCAGCCGGCGGCAGAGCGGCAACGCGAGCTGGTGCGCCTGGTGCGCCAGGACTGCGGCTCGTGCCACGGCATGCGGCTCACGGGCGGCCTGGGCCCGGCGCTGACGCGCGAGGCCATGGGCGACAAGCCGCTCGACTCGATCGTCGCCACCATCTTCCACGGCCGGCCCGGCACGCCGATGCCGCCCTGGCGCGCGCTGCTCGACGAGTCCGACGCGCGCTGGATCGCCGAGCGGCTGATCGCCGGTTTTCCGCAGGAGGCGCGGTGATGCGCCGCCGTGACTGCCTGACTCTGCTCGGCGCGGCCTCGCTTGGCGGCTGCGCGAGCGCACCGTGGCAGCGCGCGACGCCGGTGGGCACCGGCGACCTCGGTGTCGTGATCGAGCGCTCACGCGGCGCCCTCGCGCTGGTGAACACCAGCTCGCGCACCCTGCTCGGCGAGGTCGAGGGCCTGGGCGACCTGTCGCACGCCTCGGTGGTGTTCTCGCGCGACGGCATGCTGGCCTACGTGTTCGGCCGCGACGGCGCGCTGACGCGGGTGAACCTGCTCAGCCGGCGCATCGAGGCCCGCGTGCAGCAGGCGGGCAACTCGATCGGCGGCGCGATCTCGGCCGACGGCACGCTGGTGGCGGCGCAGAACTACACGCCCGGCGGCGTCAAGGTGTTCGACGCGCGCACGCTGGCGCTGGTGGCCGACATTCCGGCGATGGTCACGCCCGACGGTGCCGATGGCCGGCGCTCGCGCGTCGTCGGCCTGGTCGACCTGCCCGGCCGGCGCTTCGCCTATGCGCTCTTCGACGCCGACGCGATCTGCATCGCCGACCTCTCCGATCCCGCGCAGCCGCGCGTGACGCGGCTCGACGTCGATCTGCTGCGCGAGGACGGCCGCGCGTTTCCGGCCCAGCTCATTTGCCGTGGGCAAGGCCGCGGTGGCGTCACCTCGATCCTGGTGCTCGACCGCAGCGCCGAGGTCGGCCGCGAGTCCGGACGGACGGAAGCCGACGCGCGCATCTCGCGCCTGTTCCAGTCGGCGCCGTTCGGCATCGCCACCGTCGACGCCGACGGCCGCATCGCCACCAGCAA
>CALMQI010000405.1 GCA_937871935.1 uncultured Burkholderiales bacterium | reverse complement strand
ATCGTCGAACGCGGCCTCGACGCCTCGCCGGTCAAATCCGTTTTGATCGAAGAATCCGTGCTCGGCTGGAAAGAGTTCGAGATGGAGGTCGTCCGCGACACCGCGGACAACTGCATCATCGTCTGCTCGATCGAGAACCTCGACCCGATGGGCATCCACACCGGCGACTCGATCACAGTGGCCCCCGCGCAGACGCTGACCGACAAGGAATACCAGCTGATGCGCAACGCCTCGATCGCGATCCTGCGCGAGATCGGGGTGGATACCGGCGGCTCCAACGTGCAGTTCGCGACCAACCCGGCGGACGGCCGCATGGTTGTGATCGAGATGAATCCGCGGGTCAGCCGCAGTTCGGCATTGGCCTCCAAGGCCACGGGTTTTCCGATCGCCAAGATCGCTGCCAAGCTGGCGGTGGGCTATACGCTCGACGAACTGCGCAACGACATCACGGGCGGTGCGACACCGGCGAGCTTCGAGCCGAGCATCGACTATGTAGTGACCAAGATCCCGCGCTTCGCGTTCGAGAAGTTCCGCGAGGCCGATCCGCATCTGACGACGCAGATGAAGAGCGTGGGCGAGGTGATGGCGATCGGCCGCACCTTCCAGGAGAGCTTCCAGAAGGCGCTGCGCGGGCTGGAGACCGGCATCGACGGACTGAGCGAACGCCACGAGGTCCATGGCGGTGACCGCGAGGAGATCGTCGAAGCCATCGGCAACGCCGGGCCGGAGCGCATTCTCTTCGTCGCCGATGCCATGCGCATCGGACTGTCGCTCGAGGAGATCTTCGACGAGACGGCGATCGATCCCTGGTTCCTGGCGCAGATCGAGGAGATCGTGCAAGTGGAACAGGCCTTGAAGGGTCGGACGGTGGCGCAGCTGGCGGCTGCCGAGCTGCGCTACCTGAAGCAGAAGGGCTTTTCCGACCGGCGCCTGGCGCGCCTGCTCGGCACCCATCAGCATGAGGTGCGCTTGGCCCGTCATGCCCACGGTGTGCGCCCGGTCTACAAGCGGGTGGACACCTGCGCGGCCGAGTTCGCCACGCAGACCGCCTACATGTACTCGACCTACGACGAGGAGTGCGAGGCCGAGCCCACCGACCGCAGGAAGATCATGGTGCTCGGCGGCGGGCCGAATCGCATCGGGCAGGGCATCGAGTTCGACTACTGCTGCGTGCACGCCGCACTCGCGATGCGCGAGGACGGCTACGAAACCATCATGGTCAACTGCAACCCGGAGACGGTGTCGACCGACTACGACACCAGCGACCGGCTGTACTTCGAGCCGGTGACGCTGGAAGACGTGCTGGAGATCGTCGACAAGGAAAAGCCCGTCGGCGTCATCGTCCAGTACGGCGGGCAGACGCCGCTGAAGCTGGCCCTCGACCTCGAGGCCAACGGTGTGCCGATCATCGGCACCACGCCCGACTCGATCGACATCGCCGAGGACCGTGAGCGCTTCCAGAAACTGCTGCACCAGCTCGGACTCAAGCAGCCGCCCAATCGCACCGCCCGCACCGAAGAGGCGGCACTCGCGCTGGCCAAGGAGATCGGCTACCCGTTGGTGGTGCGGCCGAGCTACGTGCTGGGCGGCCGCGCGATGGAGATCGTGCACGGCGACAAGGATCTCGAGCGCTACATGCGCGAAGCGGTGCGCGTGAGCGAGAAGTCGCCCGTCCTGCTCGACCGCTTTCTCGACGACGCGATCGAGGTCGACGTCGACTGCATCAGCGATGGCCACAACGTGATGATCGGCGGCATCATGGAGCACGTCGAGCAGGCCGGTGTGCACTCGGGCGATTCGGCCTGCTCGCTGCCACCGTATTCGCTGTCGGCCCGGCTGCAGGACGAGCTGCGCCGGCAGACCACCCAGATGGCGCAGGCACTCAAGGTGATCGGCCTGATGAATGTGCAGTTCGCGATCCAGGGCGAGGGCGACGAGGCGGTGGTCTACGTGCTCGAGGTCAACCCGCGCGCTTCGCGCACGGTGCCCTTCGTCAGCAAGGCCACCGGCCAGCCGCTGGCCAAGATCGCCGCCCGCTGCATGGCCGGCCAACGCCTGACCGACCAGCGCGGCCCGTCGGGCCGGGCGCTGGGCGAGGTGATCCCGCCGTACTTCAGCATCAAGGAGGCGGTGTTCCCGTTCAACAAGTTCCCGGGCGTCGACCCGATCCTCGGACCCGAGATGCGCTCGACCGGTGAGGTGATGGGCGTCGGCCGCAGCTTCGGCGAAGCCATGCTGAAGAGCCAGCTCGGCGCGGGCTCGCGGCTGCCGACCAAGGGCACGGTCGTCATCAGCGTGAAGAACGGCGACAAGGATCGCGCCGTCAAGGTGGCGGCCGACCTGGTCGAGCTCGGCTTCCAGATCGCTGCGACCAAGGGCACGGCGGCTGCCGTCAGTGCCGCTGGCATACCGGTCAAGGTGGTCAACAAGGTCAAGGACGGCCGGCCCCATATTGCCGACATGGTCAAGGCCGGCGAAATCCAGCTGGTCTACACCACGGTCGACGAGACGCGAACGGCGATCGCCGACTCGCGACACATTCGCACTGCGGCGATTGCCAACCGGGTGACCTACTACACCACGATGGCCGGCTGCGAGGCGGCGACCGAGGCGCTGAAGCACCAGCGCGGCCTGTCGGTCGCGTCGCTGCAGCAACTGCACGCCGAACTGAACTAAACTGCGTTCATTCGCCCGTCGCCCTAGCGGCACGGGCGGACCCACGAACGCGCCCCGGGCGCGTTTTCGCGTTTGATCGGGATGACACCATGGCCACCGTTCCCCTGACTCGGCGGGGCGCCGAGTTGCTGAAGTCGGAGTTGCAGCGCCTGAAGACCGTGGATCGCCATGCGGTCATTCAGGCCATTTCGGAGGCGCGCGGCCAGGGCGACCTGAGCGAGAACGCGGAGTACGAGGCCGCCAAGGACAAACAGGGCTTCATCGAAGGCCGCATCGCCGAGATCGAGAGCAAGCTCGCCGCGGCGCAGATCATCGACCCCGCGAAGCTCGACGCCGACGGCAAGGTCGTGTTCGGCGCCACCGTCGAACTCGAGGACGAGGCCAGCGGCCAGAAGGTGACCTATCAGATCGTCGGTGACGACGAGGCCGACCTCAAGCAGGGGCTCATCTCCATCAGCTCGCCGATCGCTCGCGCCCTGATCGGCAAGGAGACGGGCGACATCGCCGAGGTGCAGGCACCCGGCGGCCTGAAGAGCTACGAGATCGTCGGCGTGCGCTACCAGTGAACGGGCTGGTCGACCGGCTGCGGCTTGTGCTGCCGGCCGCGTGGCTGGGGCTGATGGTCGGCGTGGCCGGCATCGCAACACCGGCGCCCTTTGCGTTGCTGGCCCAGACTGACGCCGGCCGCGTCGTGGCCCGCATCCTGGGGCAGGAGGCCTGGCTTGCCATTGCCCTTGGCCTGTCGGTGTTCATTCTGGAGCGCCGCGCGGCCCGTCGGGTCGCCGCGGCCGAGGCAGGCAGCCTGTTCAGCACCGGCATGTTGCTGGCGCTCGGCACCTTGTTCTGCACCGTCGCGGGATATTTCGCTGTGCAGCCGATGCTGGCACAGGCGCGCGCTGGGCAGCACGCACTCAGCTTTGGCCAGTTGCACGCGGTGAGTCTCGCCTTCTTCGCGCTGAAGGCCTTGCTGGTCGCGACGCTGGCCTGGCGGGCAGCGGGCGGTCTCAGACCAGCGATCGCTTCTTGACGCTGGCAACGCGCCGCTTGGCGCGCTTGATGGTGCCACCGGACGTGACACGCTCGTTGCCGAAGACGCGCACCTTCTTGACCGTCGGGCGATGTGTCGGACTCTTCGAGAACTTGATCAGCTTGACCGTGCGTGGGCCCGGCAGGCGGTCCTCGCGCGACAGCTTCTCCCTGGGCGGCAGAGGCCGCCACAGGACCAGCAGCTTGCCGATGTGCTGCACCGGCGCCGCGTTCAGGCGATCCGCCAGCTCAGCCAGCACGGTCTCGCGCACGTCGCGTGAGTCAGAGAACACGCGCACCTTGATCAGGCCATGGGCGTTGAGCGCCGCATCGGCTTCCTTGGTCACGGCTGGTGTGACACCATCGTTGCCGATGACGACTACCGGATCCAGATGATGGGCCATGCTGCGCTGCAGCTTGCGTTGGGCGGGCGACAGAAGCAGGGCAGCCATGGACTTATTATCCCTGCGATGGGCGCACGCAGCGGCAGCGGCAAGGTCAACCGGGCATGGCTGCACGATCACGTCACCGATCCCTACGTGAAGCTGGCGCGCAAGGAGGGTTACCGCGCCCGCGCGGCCTACAAGCTGAAGGAAATCGACGAGGCGCTGCAGCTGATCAAGCCGGGCCAGGTGATCGTCGATCTCGGCTCGACACCCGGCGCCTGGAGCCAGTACGTCCGGCGTAGGTTCGCGCCCCGTCAGGCCGGTAGCGGCGGCGCCGCTGCCGGTGCGTTGGACGGCACCATTCTCGCGGTCGATCTGCTGGCGATGGAGCCGATCGAAGGTGTCGACTTCGTTCAGGGCGATTTTCGCGAGCCCGAAGTGCTGGCGGAGCTGACCCGGCGGCTGGCCGGGCGGCCGGTCGATCTGGTCCTGTCGGACATGGCGCCCAACCTGTCGGGCATCGCCTCTGCCGATGCCGCACGGATGGCACACCTGGTGGAATTGGCGATCGAATTTGCGCTTGCGCACCTGCGCCCCGATGGCGCGCTGATCACCAAGGCCTTTCACGGCAGCGGGTATAGCCAGTTGGTGGCGCAGTTCAAGCAGGCGTTCCGCGTGGTCAAGCCGATCAAGCCCAAGGCGTCACGAGACAAGTCATCTGAAACCTTTCTGGTCGGTCTGGGTCCTAACCTGACGTCGATCCAAGGGGGCAAGAGGGCATGACGCGTACGATGTCGCGCACGGATCCCGCTTGCACGATGCCAGACGACCCGGCCGGCGGGGCTTGACTGGACTAAAATCACACCAATATGCCGAGTTGTCGTAACACGGTGGATGCGCCGGGCCGCCAGGTCTGCTTCGCGCGTCAGGGATGGCACAAGGAGCCACGGTGAACAATCAATGGTTCTCTAAGGTCGCTGTTTGGCTCGTGATCGCGTTGGTGCTGTTCACGGTCTTCAAGCAGTTCGACCGCGGCGTGACTCAGGGCACGCAGATCGGCTACTCGGAGTTTCTCGAAGAGGTGCGGGCCAAGCGCATCAAGGGCGTCACGCTTCAAGAAGGCAATGGCGGCACCGAGATCATCGCGGTCACCACCGATGACAAACGGGTGCGGTCCACCGCGACGTATCTCGACCGTGGCCTGGTCGGCGACCTGATCGCCAACAACGTCAAGTTCGACGTCAAGCCGCGCGAGGAGCCGTCGATCCTGATGAGCATCCTGATCAGCTGGGGCCCGATGCTGCTGCTGATCGGCGTGTGGATCTACTTCATGCGCCAGATGCAGGGTGGCGGCAAGGGCGGCGCCTTCAGCTTCGGCAAGAGCCGCGCCCGCATGCTCGACGAGAGCAACAACACGGTGACGTTCGCCGACGTGGCCGGCTGCGATGAGGCCAAGGAAGAGGTCAAGGAGCTGGTCGACTTCCTGAAGGACCCGCAGAAGTTCCAGAAGCTCGGCGGCCGCATTCCGCGCGGCGTGCTGATGGTCGGGCCGCCGGGCACCGGCAAGACGCTGCTGGCCAAGGCCATTGCCGGCGAGGCCAAGGTGCCGTTCTTCAGCATCTCGGGCTCTGATTTCGTCGAAATGTTCGTTGGCGTCGGTGCTGCGCGCGTGCGCGACATGTTCGAGCAGGCGAAGAAGAGCGCCCCGTGCATCATCTTCGTCGACGAGATCGACGCGGTCGGCCGCCACCGCGGCGCGGGCCTCGGCGGCGGCAACGACGAGCGGGAGCAGACGCTGAACCAGATGCTCGTCGAGATGGACGGCTTCGAGACGAACCTCGGCGTCATCGTGATGGCGGCGACCAATCGGCCCGACATATTGGACCCGGCGCTGCTGCGTCCGGGCCGCTTCGATCGCCAGGTCTACGTGACGCTGCCCGACATTCGCGGCCGCGAGCAGATCCTCAACGTGCACATGCGCAAGGTGCCGATCGGCCAGGACATCCGAGCCGACGTGATCGCGCGCGGCACGCCGGGCTTCTCGGGCGCCGATCTGGCCAACCTGGTGAACGAAGCGGCACTCTTCGCTGCGCGGCGCAACGCTCGCGTGGTGGAGATGGTCGACTTCGAGAAGGCCAAGGACAAGATCATGATGGGCGCGGAGCGCAAGTCCATGGTCATGCCCGAAGAGGAGCGCCGGAACACGGCTTACCACGAGTCCGGCCATGCGCTGGTGGCCCGGCTGGTGCCCAAGACCGACCCGGTTCACAAGGTCACGGTGATCCCGCGCGGGCGCGCTTTGGGCGTGACGATGCAGTTGCCCGAAACCGACCGCTACAGCCTGGACAAGGAGCGCATGCTCAGCACGATCTCGGTCCTGTTCGGCGGGCGCATCGC
>CALMQI010000404.1 GCA_937871935.1 uncultured Burkholderiales bacterium | reverse complement strand
CAACGCGACGCAGCACACCGACCAGCACAAGCTGTCCAACCGCCAGCAGGAGCAGCGCCTGCGCGAGAGCTTCGTCAACCCGCGGCGCGTGCGCGAATGGCGCGACATCCACACCCAGCTGCACACGGTGGTGGCCGAGCACGGCTGGCGGCTCAACGGATCTCCGGCAACCTACGAGCAGGTCCACCTGTCGATGTTGGCGGGCCTGCTCGGCAACGTGGGCTGCAAGAATGATGACGAGGACTGGTACCTCGGTGCGCGCGGCATCCGTTTCTGGCGCCACCCCGGCGCGCACCTGTCCAAGAAGCCGGGCCGCTGGCTCATCGCGGCCGAGTTGGTGGAGACGACGCGACTCTTCGGCCGCGGATTGGCCGCGATCGAGCCGCAATGGATCCCGGGTATCGCCGGCCACCTGCTGCAGCGTCACCTGCTCGAGCCGCACTGGGAGAAGAAGGCTGGCGAGGTGGTCGCGCTCGAGCGCGCCACGTTGTATGGCATCGTGGTCTACAACAACCGGCGGGTGAACTACGGGCATGTCGACCCGAAGGCCGCGCGCGAGATCTTCATCCGCGAGGCGCTGGTGGCGGGCGACTGGGAGACCAAGCTGCCGTTCCTGGCGCACAACCGCAAGCTGATCGCGCAGGTTCAGGAACTCGAGCACAAGGCGCGGCGGCAGGACGTGCTGGTCGACGACGAACTCATCCACGCCTTCTACGACCAGCAACTGCCGGCCGACGTGCACTCGGGCCCGTCGCTCGAGCGCTGGTTCCGTGACGAGGTCAAGCGCCAGCCGCGGCTGCTGCAACTCACGCGCGACGAGCTGATGCGCCACGAGGCGGCCGGCATCACCACCGCGGCTTATCCGAAGGTGGTGCGGCTCGGCGGCATCGATTGCGCGGCGAGCTACCTGCACGAGCCGGGTGATGCCAAGGACGGCATCACCGTCACACTGCCGATCTACGCCCTCAACCAGGCCAGTGAGACTCGTTGTGACTGGCTGGTGCCCGGGATGCTGCAGGCCAAGGTGGTGGCGCTGCTGAAGGGTCTGCCGCAGCGGCCGCGCTCGCGCCTCCTGCCGCTGCCGGAGTTCGCGTCCGGGTTCTGCGCGACGGCGCGCTTCGGCGACGGCGAGCTGCTCGACGTGTTGCTCAAGGCCGTGCGCGAACGCACGCAGCTCGCGGTGCAGCGGGCCGACTTCAAGCTCGAGACGCTGCCGGCGCACCTATTCATGAACTTCCGCCTCGTCGACGAGCACGGCCGGCAGCTGCAGATGGGCCGCCACCTCGCCGCGCTGAAGGCCGAGTGGGGCGGGCAGGCGCGCAGTGCGTTCCAGGCCTTGGCGGCGGTGAAGACGAGCGCGCCGCCGGCCGCAGCCGCGGCCTCGAGCGGCGTGGCGAGGCTCGCGCAGGCAGCGCCGCCGCCTGCGGCGGCCGCGCTGCCGGTTGCACAGGCGTACACCGCATGGAGCTTCGGCGAGCTGCCGGAGCTGATGGAGATGCACCGTGGCGGTCAGTCGATCGTCGGCTTTCCGGCGCTGGTGGACCATGGTGTGCATGTGGAGATCGAGATCTTCGACGAACCCGACTTGGCCGCCGCACGCCACCGCGCGGGATTGCGCCGGCTGGTGTCGCTGCAGATCCGCGAGCCGCTGAAATACCTGGAGAAGAACCTGCCGGACCTGCAGCGCATGGCGGCCGCCTACATGCCGCTGGGCACGCTGGAAGACCTGCGCGGCCAGATCCTCGAGGTGGCGATCGATCGAGCGTTCCTGGCCGATGCCTTGCCTGGCGACGCCGCGGCGTTCGAAGCCACCGTGTCGCGGGGCCGCGCGCGGCTGACGCTGATTGCGCAGGAGGTGGCACGCCTGGTGGCCGACGTGCTGGGCGAATTCACCATGGCCACGCGCAAGCTGAAGGACAGCAAACCGCCGAAGGACGTGGCCGACGACCTGACCGGGCAGCTGCAACGTCTGGTGCCCAGGCGCTTCGTGGTCGACACGCCGTACGCCCAGCTGCATCACCTGCCGCGCTATCTGAAGGCGGTGACGATGCGGCTGGACAAGCAGCGTGCCGATCCGGCGCGTGACGCGGCGCGCCTGGCCGAACTGCGGCCGATTGAACAGCGTTTCTGGCGCCGCGTGGCCGAGCGCAAGGGCGCCACCGACGCGCGGCTCGACGACTACCGCTGGCTGCTCGAGGAGCTGCGCGTGAGCCTGTTCGCGCAGGAGCTGCGCACGCCGCAGCCGGTGAGCGTCAAGCGGCTCGACAAGGCCTGGCAGGCACTGGAACGCTGACGCATCGGGCGACTCGAGCCCCTGAGGTGGGGTCCTGACGGTAGTTTCACCGTGGTCGAGCTTGGCGGATACCCGCACGATGCCGTCCACCTCGACATCATGGGAGAGAGTTCATGGGCTTCGTCTACATGGCGATCGTCGGCTTCGTCGTCGGCCTGGTCGCCCGCGCGATCCTGCCGGGTACGCAGAGCATCGGCATCATCCTGACTGCCGTGCTGGGCATTGCAGGCTCGTTCGTCGCCGGCTTCCTGGGCCAGGCGATCGGCTGGTACCAGGCCGGGCACGGGGCCGGCTTCATTGGCTCGGTGATCGGCGCCGTGCTGCTGCTGTGGGCCTACGGCAAGTTCAAGGGCTCCTCCGGTGGAGGCGGTAGCAGCGCGACCTGAGGTGGCACTCGTACCGGCGACAAACCGAGCCGCTGGCCCCGTTTGTCGCCCCCCGCGGACGCTTCAGGCGGGTACCGACGGCAGCCCGGCCAGCGCCATCGCGAGTTCGGCCTCGTCGTAGGCCTGATCAACCAGCTTGTCGGCGAAGTAGGCCTGGTAGGCCGACATGTCGAAATGGCCGTGCCCGCACAGGTTGAACAGGATCGTGCGTGATTTGCCTTCGGCCTTGCAGCGCAGCGCCTCGTCGATCGCACCTTTCACGGCGTGGTTGGCCTCAGGCGCGGGCACGATGCCCTCGGCGCGCGCGAACAGCACGCCGGCCTCGAAGATGGTCTTCTGCTGGTAGGCACGCGCCTCGATCAGGTCGAGCTCCAGCAGATGCGACACCAGCGGCGCCATGCCGTGGTAGCGCAGGCCGCCGGCGTGGAAGCCCGGCGGCGTGAACGTGGAGCCCAGCGTGTGCATCTTTACCAGCGGCGTCATGTGCGCCGTGTCGCCGAAGTCATAAGCGTACTTGCCACGCGTCAGTGACGGGCAGGCCGCCGGCTCGATCGCGACGATGCGCCGCTTCTTCCCGCCGCGCAGCTGCGCGCCGATGAAGGGGAATGCGATGCCGGCGAAGTTGCTGCCGCCGCCGGTGCAGCCGACGATGACGTCGGGGTCGTCGCCGGCCATCTCGAGCTGCAGCATCGCCTCCTGGCCGATGATGGTCTGATGCATCAGCACGTGGTTGAGCACCGAGCCGAGGGCGTACTTGGTGTCGTCGTGCGTCGCGGCGATCTCCACCGCTTCCGATATCGCGATGCCGAGCGAACCCGGGTGATCAGGCCTCTGCGCGAGGATGGCGCGTCCCGCATTCGTCTCGTTCGACGGCGACGCGATGCAGCGTGCGCCGTAGGTCTCCATCAGCGCCCGGCGATAGGGCTTCTGGTCGTACGACACACGCACCTGGAACACGGTGACGTCGATGTCGAACAGCGAGCCCGCGAACGCGAGCGACGAGCCCCACTGGCCGGCGCCCGTCTCGGTGCTGAGCTTCTTGATGCCGGCCTGCGCGTTGTACCAGGCCTGCGGCACGGCGGTGTTGGGCTTGTGCGAGCCCGCGGGCGAGACGCCCTCGTACTTGTAGTAGATCTTCGCCGGCGTGCCGAGCGCCTTCTCGAGCCGGTGCGCGCGTATCAGCGGCGACGGGCGCCACAGACGGAACACCTCGCGGATCGGTTCGGGGATCTGGATCTCGCGCTCGGTGGAGACCTCCTGCATGATCAGTTCCATTGGGAACAGCGGCGCCAGGTCGTCCGGGCCCACGGGCTGTTGGGTGCCGGGGTGCAGCACCGCCGGCGCGGGCTTGGGCAGGTCGGCCGCGATGTTGTACCAGTGGCGCGGCATCTTGCTCTCGTCGAGCACGAACTTGGTGGGCGAGCTCATCGCGAAATGCTCCTGCAGGAAGAGGACGGGAAGGGCATGTTAGGCCGCAGTTCGGCGCTCGCCTAGGACTGGTTTGTCCCGGCTTTCCGCGATCAGGCACCGACGGGGCTGTCGGCCACCGGCTGCCGCGGCGTACCCAGCGAGCGCAGCACGTCGCGCAGGAACTGCGCGCGCTCTCGCGGCTCGGCGATCTCGCGTTCGATGCGCAGCCGATCGTTGCCGCCGAACTTGATGTGCCGATGCCGCTGCACGAGCTCGATGATGCGCTGGGCATCGAACGGCGGGTCGGGCTTGAAGGTGATCTGCATCAGCTTCGGATTGGCGTCGATCTTCTGCACGCCATAGCTGCGCGCCAGCACCCGCAGGCGGTGCGTATCGAACAGGTTCTGCCCCTGCGCCGGCAGCTTGCCGAAGCGGTCGGTGATCTCCTCGAGCAGGGTGTCGAGCTGCTCGCCACGGGTGGCGCTGGCCAGCCGCTTGTACAGCGACAGCCGCGTGTGCACGTCGCCGCAGTACACATCCGGCAGCAGCGCGGGTGCATGCAGATTGATCTCGGTGGCGGCATTCAGCGGCGACAGCAGATCCGGCTCGCGGCCG
>CALMQI010000403.1 GCA_937871935.1 uncultured Burkholderiales bacterium | reverse complement strand
CGTGCGGCCTGTTCGTCCGCACGGGCGGCGGCGAGTGCCAGGCGCGCCTCGGGCGCATCGAAGCGCACGAGCAGCGCACCCTCGGCGACATGCTGCCCTTCGCGCACCGGGAACGCCGAGATGCGCCCGCCGTGGCGAGCGGTGAGCGTCGCCTCCTCGGACGCCTTGACGCGTGCGGGCAACTCGAGCGTGCCGGGCGCACCTGCGCCCACGCGCACGAGCTGCACCGCGATCGCGGCCGTCTCGTCGGACGCGGTGTGCTTGGCACCACCGCAGCCGGCGACCAATGCGACGAACGTGGCCAGGATGGCGGTCGCGGCGAGCCGGATTGTCGGTGCGGGTCGGGGAGCGGATGCGGCCACCCGGCGGCGGTCTGCTAGCATGGCGATTCCTCTTCTGATCATGACGCGAGCCTTGGGAGAACGTATGTCTTCAGTGGGTGGGAGCCCTAGGGCGACCAAAGGATTCGCGAGTCCGCCGCCTGAGACCACTGGGAGCGCTAAGTCGCGTGCTCGCAACGGCGAACTGGCGCCAACCCGGGCAGCCGAAGGGCGGCTGCTCCGAGCGGCCCGTGCCGGCGACGCCGCCGCGTTGCACGACTTGCTCGAGCGCGCCTCGGCGCCCGCGTGGCGCTGGAGCCGGGGGTTCTGCCGCAACTCGGAAGACGCTGCTGATCTCGTGCAGGACGTGCTCCACACACTCTTGCGCTCCTTACAGCAGTTCCGCGGCGACTCCTCGCTCTCGACCTGGACCTACGTGGTGGCGCGACGCGCCTGCGCGCGCCGCCGCCAGCGCGCCGAGCACGGCCATGTGGTTGGCCTCGGTGGCGCCGCTGGTGAAAACCAGCTCGCTGCCCTGGCAGCCGAGAAAGGCCGCCACCCGTGCGCGCGCGTCGGCCAGCACCCGGCGCGCGGCCTGGCCCGGCGCGTGTGTCGACGACGGGTTGGCCCAGGCGTGCTGCAGCGCGTCGACCATCTCGGCCAGCGCCGCCGGCGCCAGCGGCGTGGTGGCGTTGTGGTCGAGGTAGAGCGTGCTGGCCGTCATGAGGCATGCGCTGCTTCAGGGCCAGAACTCGTGCAGCGGGTCGTCGCACAGACGCCGCAGCGCCGCGGCCAGCGGCTGCGCCTCGGCATGAAGCGTCCAGTCCTGTCGCGCATGGTCGCGGCGGTAGAGCAGCCAGCGGTCGGCGCCGGCAGGGACCAGCCAGGCGATCGGAATGTCGCCGCCGGTCGGGTCGATGGTGCGCGAGCAGTTCGGGCTGACGATGCGAAAGCCCTGGCCCTCGCGCTCGACGCGCAGCTGCACATAGCGATAGCGGCTGCGCCGGCCAAGCGAGCGTGCGATGCGCACGCCGGTCAGGTCGACCAACGTGCCGCCGCCAGCGGGTGGCGGCGCGCCCCGCCCGCGCGCAACCAGTGGCGGCGGCTCGGCGACGCGCTCTTTCTTCATCTGGCAAGCTCCGGTGCGCGGGCCAGTTCGTCTTCCAGGCAGCCGAGCACGGCGACACCGAAGTCGACCAGGTAGACCGACAGCTGGGCCTGCTCGTGGCGGCCGACCTGCACCACCTCGCCCGGGCCGCCGGCGGCGACGAGCAAGGCGTCCCCGGGCGCATCGGGCAGGCTGCCGTCGTTGTACAGGTCGACGGCGGCGACCACGCTCTGACCCCACTGGAACTTCGGTAACGTGATGTCGAGCATGTGTGTCCTTTCAGCGCAGCGACGCCAGCTGCCGCGCACGCTGCTCGCCGAGCTGGGTGATCACCTCGTCGGGCAGGTGGTCGAGCGTGCACAGCTCCTTGCCGCGCATGCCGACGCGGTGGCCGCTGTCGACGAACTCGACCGCATAGATGTAGAACTGCTGCAGGAAGGTACCGATCGACTGCACGAAGCCGATGTCGCCCTTGCCGACCAGCACGTCGCCGATGTCCTTGCCGCGGTAGGTGCCGTCGTTGCGCACCACGCTGCGGCTGGCCACGCGCTCGCCTATGGCAAAGCGCGGCGGCAGCGCGATCTCGACCGTGTCGTCGTCGTCGCGGTTGATGTCCGCCACGGCGCGCTCCTACAACGGCGCCGACAGCGCCGCCCAGGCGGCGGCACCGGTGGCCTGCCAGTACGGCGTGGATTCGTCGTCATCGACGTCGGCGCGCAATGCGCGACGTCGTGCCGCCTCGAGCACGGCGCCGCCGACCCAGTCGTGCGGGTCGAGCCCGCGCAGCAGCACGAGCGCGTCGCGCGCCTCGTTCAGGTCGTCCAGCCGCAGGCTCAGGTAGGCGTAGCCCTTCAGCACGAACAGGTAGAAGCGCGTGCGCGGCTCGTCGCGTGCACCGGCCAGCGGCCGCGGCGGCACCTGCCGCCACACCGCCGGCAGGCCAAGCGCCGACGCGCCGACCACCAGCGCGCGCCGCGCGATGTCGCGCGCCAGCGCCAGGCGATGGCCGAAGAAGTGGTGCCGATAGAACGCGATCAGCACCGCCGGATGGTCCGGCGCCAGCGCGCGGGCGCGCATCAGCGCCGCCATCGCGCCGGCCGCATCGTCGCGCTTCAGCGCCGCCTCGCGCAGCGCCGCCTCCACCCCGGCGGGCAATGCCAGGCCGAGCACCGCGGCGTCGAAGTCAGCGTCCATTGGGTCTACCGCCTCGTGCCGGCTACAGCCGCTTGATCGACGCCAGCGACACGCTGACCAGCGCCGGCGGCTGTGCGGCGTCGCCCGCGGTCGAGCAGCCGCATGCGGCGGCGTTCGGGTTGACGAAGGTGAGGCCCGACTGCAGCGGCGTGTCGGCGAAGTCCACCGTCACGCCGTCGAGCAGCAGCCGGCTCTCGGCGGGCAGGAACAGGCGCAGCCCGTTGACCTGCACCTCGGCGTCGCCGCCCGCCGGCGCGGGCTCGACGCTGAATGCCGAGGCATAACCCGAGCAGCCGCCCGGCGTGACAGTGAGCCGGAAGCCCCCCGACGGATGGTCGGAGAAGCGCACCATTCGGCGCATGAACTTCTCGGCGGCAGGCGTCACCGTGACGTGAGGTTGAATCACTTCAGCTCCATCCGGGGTGGGTTTCATCAGATTTTCTTGATGCAGCCGTCGACGGGACATACGGCGATGCACTGCGGCGCGTCGAAGTGGCCTTCGCACTCGGTGCACTTGGCCGCGTCGATGATGTAGGTGCCGTTCTTCTCGCGGATCGCCACGTTGGGGCATTCCGGCTCGCAGGCCGAACATGCGGTGCACATGGACGAGATGATCTTGAGGGCCATGGGTCGAACTCCTGGACAAGTAAAGGCGTCTAGGCGGCTGCCTCGGCGCCGCCGGTGTAGGCACCCTGACGGATGCGTGCATCGCCGCGCCGCTGGTGGTGCAGCTCGCCGCGCGCCACGCGGGCGCGGTAGTCGGCGAACCACGACAGCGCCGCGTGTTCGATGAACTCGTGCGCGTAGGCGTCGACCGGCTCGATGCCGGCGGCCTGCAGCTCGTCGCGCGGGCAGGCGCCGATCTTGGCCACCAGCACGGCGTGGCAGTCGTTGATCGCGCTGACGATCGACGGCAGCTGTTCGTCCTCGCCGTAACCGCCCTGACAGTACAGATCGACACGGCGGTGGCCGACGAAGACCGCCTCGCGCGCGGAAACTTCGTAGATCTGGAACTCGGTGGCATGGCCGAAGTGCTGGTTCACGCGGCCCTGGCCCTCTGTGGCCACGGCGACCAGCAGCTTCATCGTGTCGGCCGCAGCGCCGGCGGCGTCATGCGCGGCCGCCTCGATGGCCAGCTGCTTGGCGGCGCGCTGCGCCTGCCGTTCGGACTCGACCCGGGCCTGGTAGGCGCGGCGCTTGTCGAGGTCGTAGACCACGTCCATCTGCTCGATCCGGTCGAGCGTGAACTCGTCGCTGCGGTCCTCGCCGAGCAGCCCGACGGCGTCGGCGCGGCATTGCCGGCAATGGCGCATCAGGTTCGCGCCGCCCATGCAGGCGTCCTGCACCGCCTTCAGCTCCTGTGCGGTGGGGCCGCGCTGGCCGGTCAGGCCGAACGCGGTGCCGTGCTCGGCTTCCGAGATAAGCGGCATGATGTTGTGCAGGAAGGCGCCGCGCTTCTTGACCTCGCGGTTCACCTCGATCAGGTGCTCGTCGTTGATGCCGGGGATCAGCACCGAGTTGATCTTGGTGAGCACGCCGCGCGCGGTGAGCATTTCCAGCCCCCGCATCTGCTGGCGGTGCAGGATGGTGGCGGCCTCGACGCCGGTGACGCGCCGGTGGTCCCAGAAGATCCACGGATAGATCTTCGCGCCGACCTCGGGATCCACCATGTTGATGGTGATCGTGACGTGGTCGATGTTGTACTGGCAGATCTCGTCGACCATCTCCGGCAGTGCCAGGCCGTTGGTCGACAGGCACAGCTTGATGTCGGGGGCCCGCTGCTGCAGGCCGCGAAAAGTGTGAAAGGTCTTGCGCGGATTGGCCAGCGCATCGCCGGGCCCGGCGATGCCGAGCACCGTCATCTGCGGGATCGCGCTAGCCACTGCGACCACCTTCTTCACCGCCTGCTCGGGCGTCAGCTTCTGGCTGACGACGCCGGGGCGTGACTCGTTGCTGCAGTCGTATTTGCGATTGCAGTAGTTGCACTGGATGTTGCAGGCCGGCGCCACCGCCACGTGCATGCGGGCGTAGTGGTGATGGGCCTCCTCGCTGTAGCAGGGATGGTCCTTCACCTTGGCCCAGATCTCGGCCGGCATGCCGTCGGGCCCAGCCGACGAGCCGCAACTCGCCTTGCCCTCGCCGCCGCTGGACGCGCAGCCCGACGCGGCCGCGGGCTCGATCGCGCGGCTGACGGCCGGGCGGCCCTTGCGCAGATCGCCGATCGTTACGAACGCAGTGTTGCTCATGGCCGCTGACCCGCTGTGGTGGGACGTTCAGCGTCTCCATTGCGAGAGGCGTGCCAGCCCGGCCGTCGTTTGATATCAACGACTTAGGCTTGCCGACGCGAGCGGCGGCGTTGTTCGATTGACGACATTCTCAACACGTCGTTGCGGCGCAGGCCGCCGGGCCTTGGCCGCGTGTCGGCCCACCGCAGGAAGCGAGCGGCGGCGGCGCCGTCAGGTCGACTTGTTGGCGGCAGCCGCCGGCTCGCCGGCCCAGCGCGCCCAGCGGCAGTCGAGACCGCAGCGCGCTTCGTCGGTGCGCGCCAGCACCGGGCTCAGCCGCACGCCGTCGGGGCTGCCGCGGCAGGAGGCCGCGCGCATCTCCATCGCGCCGACCCAGCCGCTGTCGAAGTGCATGCACTTGCCGCAGCCCATCGCCGCCACCGTGTCGAGGGTGATCCTTGTCATGTCGCGAGTATCGGTGACGGGCAGCGGATGCCACCCTCCGGGTGCAACAAGCGGTGCGGGGTATCGCGGTGTCCGCGCGAGAGGCAGTGTTTCCCGGCAGGGCAAACACGCCGCTGCCCTGTTCGCGTCGCAAAATGACCCCGTGGCAGCGCGGGCCGCGCGCCACGCCATCAGAGAGGTGCGCACGACGACCATGAAGGACATCTACCGCCGCGACATCGACGGCCACCCGCTCAGCAAGCAGACGCTGATGATGAGTTACGGCTACGACCCGCGCCTGTCGGAGGGCGCGGTCAAGCCGCCGGTGTTCCTGACCTCGACCTTCGTCTTCCCCGACGCGCAGGCCGGCGCGCACTTCTTCGACCAGACAGCCGGCCGCGTGCCGCTCGACCAGGGGCAGGAGTCGGCCGGCCTGGTCTACAGCCGCTTCAACCATCCGAACATGGAGATCTTCGAGCGGCGTTTCGCGCTTTATGACGGCAGCGAAGCGGCGGCCGCATTCTCCAGCGGCATGGCGGCCATCTCGGCCAGCCTGTGGGCGCTGTGCCGGCCCGGCGACGTGGTGGTGCACAGCATGCCGCTGTACGGCGGCACCGAGACGCTGCTGCGCCGGCTGCTCTCGCAGTGGGGCCTGCACCTCGTCGAGCTGCCGTACAACGCCTCGCCGGCGGCGATGCAGCAGTGCCTGGCCGAGGCCGCGCAGCGCGGCCGCGTCGCGATGGTCTACGTCGAGTCGCCGAGCAACCCGACCAACGACCTGATCGACTTCGAGGTCGTGCGCCAGGCGGTCGACCAGCATGCCGCGACGACGACGACGCGCCCGCTGATCGTCTGCGACAACACGATGCTGGGCCCGGTGTTCTGCCAACCGTGCACGCACGGCGTGGACCTGTGCGTGTACTCGTTGACCAAGTACGTCGGCGGCCACAGCGACCTGGTCGCCGGCGCGGTGGCCGGCAGCAAGGCCGTGGTCGACCAAGTTCGCGCCGTGCGCAGCGCCACCGGCTCGCAGCTCGACCCGCACACCTGCTGGATGCTGGCGCGCTCGCTCGAGACGCTGGAGCTGCGCATGCGCTACGCCGCCGACTCCGCGAGCCGCATCGCCCGCGGGCTCGCCGCCCATGCCGAGCTGCCGATCAAGGTCAACCATCCGGAGCTGCTCACCGACGCGCAGCAGCAGCGCATCTACCAGCGCTACTGTTCGGGTGCCGGCTCGACCTTCTCGTTCGTGGTGCCGGGCGGCCGCGAGGCGGCGTTTCGCGTGATCGACGCGCTGCAGCTGATGAAGTCCGCCGTCAGCCTGGGCGGCACCGAGTCGCTGGTGTGCCATCCGGCGTCGACCACGCATTCCGGCGTCAGCGCCGAGATGCGCCGGCGCTTCGGCGTCGACGAGGGTCTTATCCGCCTGTCGGTGGGACTGGAGCACCCCGACGATCTGCTGGCCGATCTGCGGCAGGCGCTGCGCCAGGCAGCGGGTTGACACCGTCCGCCTGCGCGCGCTGGCGGATCCAGCGCGCCGTGCGCACCACGCCGCCGAAGCTGAACAGGTGCACGCCGACCACGTTGGGGTGGTGCTGCGCGTAGCGCGTGGCCGCGGCCAGCTGGTCGGACGGCTCGGTGTGCGACATCAGCTTGGCGATCTGCGTGCCCAGCGTCGACAGCGCGCGCCGCGCCACGCCGACACCGCAGCGCTGCGCATAACGCAGCAGCTGCAGCGGATCGCTCGGGCCGGGCATGCCGATGTACACCGGCAATTGCGGCGCCCGCTGCAGCAGCTCGGCGCCGAGCGCGACGATGCGTTCGGGCGCGAAGCTGAACTGGGTGATCGCGTAGACGCCCAGGCCCTGCTGCGCGGCCAGTTTCACCTTGGCGTCGAACGCGCGCCACAGGTCGTCCTGCGTGATCTTGGGGTGGCCCTCCGGATAGACCGCGATGCCGATCTCGCGCACGCCGGCCTCCTGCAGCACGCCGCTGGCGAGCAACTCGACGCTGTCGCGCCAGGGGCCGAGCGGCCGGTCCTCGTCGCCGCCGATCAGCATCACGCGGTGCACGCCGTGCTGCGCCACCGCCTGCGACAGAAAGCCCACCAGCTCATCACGCGCCGGCAGGCGCCGCGCGGCGACATGCGGCACCGGGTCGAGCCCGCGGGCGTGGATATCGGCCAGCAGCGGCAACGACAGCTGCAGCGAGCGGGACGGCAGCGAGGGCACGTAGACGCAGGTGCCGGCGGCCAGCAGGCCCGCCGCCTCGGCCAGCGCCGGCGCCTCGCGCAGCGTGATCTCGATCGACGCGTTGTCGAGCAACTCGGCCAAGGTCTCGTGCGCCGGCCGCTCGGCGGCAGCGGACCCTGATTGCTGGGGCATGTCAGTTCATTCCCGTTTTTTCGAGACGACGTACGACTCGTCGAGGAACCACAGGCTGCCGTGGCGCTGCAGCACCTCGGCGGTGGCGTCCAGATAACGCCGCTGGCCGATCACCTGCGCCAGCCGCTCGTCGTCGATCTGCGCCACGTAGACCGCGGCGTTCCAGGCGGCGAACAGCGTGGAGGTGCCGATCGCCGACGACACCTCGCTCGGCAGCGTGTGCATGTCGTAACGGAAGACCGCGCGATTGTCGGCATAGGCATTGAAGTTGTAGCGCCGCGCGTCCTTGCCGAGCTCGTGCTTCACCGCGCGCAGCACGTCGTGGCGCGAGGTCACGAACGGCTGCTCGCCGGGCCAGATCTCCTGCACGATCTCGAGCCCGGGGTCGTTGCCGCACGAGTGGATGCCGAGCAGCCGCCCGCCGGCGCCGAGCGCGCGCACCAGCGGCGTGATGACCTTCTGCGCCTTGAACTCGGCGCTGACGCGCGCGCGGTACGGCTGCGAGGCGATCACCAGGTCGAAGTCGGCCCGCGCCTGCCCCTGGCGCGGCAACGTGGCATCGAGCAGGAAGCGGTAGTCGTCGCGGTAGATCACCAGCACCACCGGACGCTCGTAGATCGGGTTGCCGGTCTTCGGGCTGTGGCGCGCCTGCCAGTGGGTAGCGAGGAACTTGTCGAGCGCGCCGATCTGCTCGTTGAACTCGTGCGCGGTGGTGCCGCTGAGCGCCACCTCCTTCCACACCATCGAGGTGGCCGCCGGTAGCGCGCGCGGCGACAACCAGGGCGCCTCGGCGTAGTACATGTTGGTGACCACCAGCGCGGTGGACGGGTGCTCGAAGAAGCGGTCGGCCATCTTGTGCAGCGACAGCCGCACGTCCTCCAGGCTGATCTCCTTGCCAACGACGTAGAACGGCATCGTCGGGAAGCGCCGGTGCATCTCGCGCATCACGCTGGTCAGCACGGTGCCGTCGCCCATGCCGGCGTCGAACAGGCGCAATGCCGGCGGGCGCGGGTGGATGTGGTTGAGCTCGAGGCCGACGCGACGCGCCACCACGTCCTTCTCGCTGCAGGTGGTGACGAACAGCAGGTACTTCTGCCGGTTGTCGAAGAAGCGGAAGTTGCGCCCCGGCGGTTCGGCGTGCGGTGCCGCCTTGGCGGCGGCCGGTCGAACCGGTACCGCTGGAACCGTATCCGCCTTGTCGGCACCCGCAACGCTCTCGATCTTGGCGATCGCACCGAGATCGATGTCGAAATCCGCTTCGCCGGGGCCGTCGCGGTCCTGGGTGATGACGTCCAGCTTCACCTTGCGGCGACGCGTTGTCGGGGTTTGCTCGCTCGGCTCGAACTGCAGGCCGTAGTGGGCACTGGGATCGAAAAATACCTTGATTGCCCGAAACGGCACCACCAGCCGTTCGGGAATCCCGCCGAACGTCAGTTTCACTTCGAATCGGTCGTCATGCACCTGCAGGTCCCAGAAGCGATGCTGCAGGACGATCGTCATTTCCTCCGGGTACTGCTCGCGCAGCCGTTTGGAAATGCCCACATCGGGCGCCCGGGTGTTGAAGGCGATGAAGAAATGGTGGTTCGCCGGCAGGCCGTTGCGCGCCACCTGGTCAAGCACCGACCGCACGACTCCCCGCAGGGCATCTTGCGCCAGGCCTTCATAATCGATCGACGTATCCGACATGTTCCGCCGAATGTTGGTTCTAACCGCCCCGCAGTTTCTGCGGCGCACTGGAACTCCGGACTTTGCCTCTGCGACCGACGGAAGGCAAGCGCATGTCGGTTTGCGGAGATGGAGGGCTTCTGTTGCCCGGTGCCCTCCGGACCG
>CALMQI010000402.1 GCA_937871935.1 uncultured Burkholderiales bacterium | reverse complement strand
TAATTTTTGAAACCGACCTGCACTACCACGACAAGCTCTCGGACTTCATGTCCGTCTTCGCGATGTCTCCGCTGCACGTCATCGAGCTCGACCGCGACCTCGCGGCGTACGTCGCCGAGGCGTTCCCGACGGTCAAGGTCGTCGAAGCCGACGCGGCGCGGGTGGACTGGGCCGTGTTGTGCCCGGGCGGCGGCCATCACGTCGTCGCCGCTGAGCGGCAGTTTCGGGCGCTGCCACATCTTCGCGTGCGCGGCGAGCGCGCTCTCGAGGCCCTCGACGCGATGTGGGAGACCATCCGCCAGCTCCGGGCCGGGGCCCCGGCGATCCTGCTCACCCTGTCCAACGCCGACGAGACGGTCCAGGACCGGCGGGCGCGGTTCTACGTCGAGAGCACGACCCTCCTCGAGGACGCGATCCGCGGCGCGCTGCAGCCCTGGCTCGCGCGCGTCGCCGCCAACCTGGCCGACGGCCCGCTCGACAAGGCACCCGGCCTGCTGCGCTACCTGGAGAGCAAGGGCCAGGTGTCCGCCATGACGAAGGCGGCCGCGCCCATGATCGGCGGCATCAGCTGCCCGCCGGTGGAGGCGACGGCCTCGACCGCCGCGGCGAACGGCGGGCGGAAACCCGTGCGCTTCATCAGCGGGATCGTGATCGGGCCGTCGACCATCACGTTGGCCACCGCGCTGCCCGACACCGTGCCGAACAGCGACGAGCTGACGACGGCGACCTTGCCCGGGCCGCCGGCCTGGTGGCCGGTGATCGACATCGCGAAGTCCATGAACAGCTGGCCGGTGCCGCTGCGCTCCATGAAGGCGCCGAACAGCACGAACAGCATCACGTACGACGCCGACACGCCCAGCGTGGAGCCGAAGATGCCCTCGGTGGACAGGTACAGCTGCTCCAGCAGCACCGGGAACTTCACCTGCGTGAACAGCGCCGAATACAGCAGGAAGACGATCGCCGTCAGCGGCAGCGCCCAGCCGATCACGCGCCGCGTGCCCTCGAGCACCACCAGCACCGCGGCGACGGCGTAGAACTTGTCCCACGGCGTCAGGTCGTCGATGTAGATGATGCGGTTGGTGAAGGCCTGATAGTCGACGAAGATGTGCAGCACCGCGGCCCAGCCGAGCAGCAGCGGCACCACGTCGGCCAGCCGCGCCAGCAGGCCGCCGCCCGGACGCAGCGGAAGCAGCAGGAACACCAGCGTCAGCGCGAACAGCAGGTGCGTGCCGCGGAAGATCACCGCCTCGGGCGGCCCGAAGCCGGCCACCCACATGTGGTAGACCGACATCGTGACCGCAATGGCGCCGACCAGCCAGCGCAGCGCGCGGTCGGCCGGCAACGTGGCGGCGTTTTCTTCCTTCATGGCGATCGCAGCTCCAGCGTCTCGCGGACCTCACTGCACCCAAGTGGACACCGTGGATCCGGCTCCGCCGGTCCACCGGTGTCGCCCCCTCGAGGGGGCGGCGGCCGAAGGCCGCTCCGGGGGGGAGCCTAGATCGCGCCCTTTTCCTTGTAGTACTTGGCCGCGCCCTTGTGCAGCGGCACGCCGATGTCGATGGCCATGTCCTTGGCCGTCAGGCCGCCGATCGGCTTGACCACGGCCGCCATCGCGTCGACGTTCTCGGCCATGGCCTTGGTCATCTTGTAGACGGTGTCCTCGGCCAGGTCGCAGGCAGCGACGATGTGCGTGGAGTAGCCGATCACCGGCACGTCCTGGTCCTGCTTCGGGTAGGTGCCGGCCTTGATGATCAGGCGGTTGTAGCCGGGGTTGGCCTTCTTCAGTGCGGCCATGGTCTTGTCGTCCACCGGCACCAGCTTCACGTCGCGGGCGCTGGCCAGGTCCATCACCGCCGAGGCTGGTGCGGTGGTGCCGAGCGTGAAGATCTGGGCGTGGCCGTCCTTCATCAACGACACGGCGTCGGTGTAGGCGGCCTGGAAGTTGGCCTTCGACAGCGACTGGTAGCTCAGCCCGTTGATCTCCAGCACCATGGCCGTCAGCAACTCGGCGGTGTTGCCCTTGGACTGCGTGACCAGCGACTTGCCCTTGAAGTCGGCGAAGGAGGTGATCTTCGCGTCGGTATTGGCCACCACCTGGAAGTACTGCGGATACAGGTTGGCCACCTGGCAGACGTTCTTCACCGCCTTGGGGTAGGGGGCACGGCCGGCGACGCCGTCGACCGTGGTGCTCGAGTTGGCGAAGCCGATCTGCGCCTTGCCTTCATCGACGCCGCGCACGTTGGCGATGCCGGCGCCCGGCTGCTGCTGGATCTGCAGGCCCGGTACGGCCTTCTCCCACATGCCCTTGAGCGCACCGCCCAGCGGTACCCAGGAGCCACCCTGCGGGCCGGTCATCATCGTGACCTGCTGGGCGGCCACGGGCGCGGCAGCGAACGCCGCCAATGCCGCGGCGGCGAGGGTATGGACGTGAAACTTCATCGATGTCTCCTGGTGGTCGGCTCGCGTGGCCAATGGAACCCAGTCTAGTGCGACCGGCAAGACCGCGGCACCCGCGATTGCCCGCAGTGGCACCGCCCACGCCGGGGTTTCAGTGGATGTGCGAGCCGCCGTGGATGTCGAGTTCGCTGCCGGTGACGTAGCTCGCCAGCTCGCTGGCCAGGAACAGGCAGCAGCCGGCCACTTCATGCGCATGACCCGGCCGGCCCATCGGCACGCTGGCGACGATGGCGCGCAGCTGCTCGGGCGTGAGCGCGCCGCCGGTGATGTCGGTGTCGATGAAGCTCGGACAGATGGCGTTGACGCGCACGTTGTCGGGCCCCAGCTCGCGCGCGCAGGCCTTGGTGTAGCCGAGTACAGCCGCCTTGGCCGCCGAGTAGTGGCTGCCGCCGAACACGCCGCCGCCGCGCTGCGCGCTGACGCTGCTCATGTTGACGATGCTGCCGCTCTTCTGCGCGCGCATCTGCGGCACCACCGCCTGCGTCATGTACAGCGTGCCGCGCATGTTGATGTCGAAGACGCGCTCGTAGGTGGCATCGTCGACCTGCATCAGGCGCTGCGGGCTGGTGATGCCGGCGATGTTGACGAGCACGTCGATGCGGCCCCAGCGTGCCAGCGCCTGCGCGGCGGCCGCTTCGCAGTCGGTCTTCTTCGCCACGTTGCAGGCGATGCCGAAGTGGCCGCTGCCGGGCAGCGCGGCGGCGGCGCGTGCGGCGGCTTCGCCGTCGAGGTCGGAAATCTGCACGCGCGCGCCGTGTTCGGCGAACAGCTTCGCGCAGGCCAGGCCGAGGCCGCGCGGGCTGGCGGCGCCGGTGATCAGGGCGGTCTTGTCTTTCAGCAGCATGGTCACAGCGGTGAGGTGGTGGTGGAGGTGGGTGGTTCAGGCCGGCGCCCGCTCTGGCGGGTGCCGGTGCAGCGGCGCGGGCAGCAGGCGACGGGCCTCGGCAGCGATGGCCTCGGCCGTGAGCCCGAAATGGCGGTACAGCGCGTCGGCCGGGCCCGAGGCGCCGAAGCCCGGCATGCCGACGAAGCCACCGCGCGCGCCGAGCCAGCGGTCCCAGCCGAAGCGCACGGCCGCTTCGATGCCGACGCGGGCGGTCCCGGGCCCGAGCACCTGCTCGCGATAGGCCTCGTCCTGCGCGTCGAACAGCGCCCAGCACGGCATCGACACCACCGCGGTGGGCACGCCGCCGGCCTCGAGCTGCCCTCGTGCCGCCAGTGCCAGCGCCACCTCGGAGCCAGTGGCCAGCAGCGTCACCTGCCGGGCGCCGCTACCCGCCTCGGCCAGTACATAGGCGCCGCGGCGGCACGGGTTGCCGTCGGCGGCCGCCAGGGACGCCGGCATCCGCACGCGCGGCAGCGGCTGGCGCGCGAACACCAGCGACACCGGGCCCGCGCGGTGCTCGAGCGCGATCTCCCAGCACTCGGCGGCCTCGACGATGTCGGCCGGCCGCATGACGAGCATGTCGGGCATCGCCCGCAGCGACGCGAGGACCTCCACCGGCTGGTGCGTCGGCCCGTTGCTGCCGATGCCGATCGAGTCGTGGCTGAAGACGAACGTCACCGGTAGCCGCATCAGCGCGGCCATGCGCAGCGCCGGGCGTTCGTAGTCGCTGAAGGCGAGGTAGGTCACTGCCAGCGGCCGCACGCCGCCATGCGCGGCCATGCCGTTGGCCATCGCCCCCATCACGTGCTCGCGCACGCCGCAATGCAGGTAGCTGCCGCTGCGATCAGCGGCGGTGAACGCGGCGACGCCGCGCTTGTGGCCGGTGGGCGCCTCGAGGTCGGGACACAGCACGATGCGCTCGGGCAGCAGGTCGTCGAGCTGTTGCTGAATGTCGCTGGACAGGAAGATGCCGCTTCGCGTCGCGCCGGCGGCGTCGCTGCCGGCATCGGCGGCGAGTGCGTGCCGCTTGTGCGCGAGCAGCCGCTCGCGCCAGAGCGCGGGCAGCTCGCCGCGCTGCACGCGCTCGAACTCGGCGCGTTCGCCCGCCGGCAACGCGGCCAGCCGCGCGTGCCACGCCTCGTAGGCCGGGCGGCTGCGCGCCGCCGCGTCACGCCAGGACTGCAGCACCGGCGCCGGCACCTCGAAGGGCACCTGCGGCCAGCCGAGCTGTTCGCGCGCGCGCACGGCGTCGGCGTCGAACAGGCGCGCGCTGTGGCCGCCGCGCTGGCCCTGCAGCCGCTCGATGCCGCGCGCGATCACCGTCCGGCAGGCGATCAGCGAGGGTCGCGGGTCGCGCCTGGCTTCGGCGATGGCCGCCGAGACGGCCGCGATGTCGTGCCCGTCGACCTCCTGCACGTGCCACTGCGCCACCCGGAAGCGCTCGGGCACGCTCTCGCTGATCGCGAGCTCGGTCGAGCCGTCGTCGGTGATGCGGTTGTCGTCCCACAGGAAGACGAGCTTGCCCAGCCGCAGGTGGCCGGCCAGCGCGATCGCCTCCTGGCCGATGCCCTCCTGCAGGCAGCCGTCGCCGACGAAAGCCCAGGTGAAGTGGTCGACGAGGCCGGGGCCGAAACGGGCGTTGAGCGCAGCCTCGGCCACCGCCATGCCCAGCGCATTGGCAATGCCCTGGCCGAGCAGCCCGGTGGTGAGCTCGATGCCGGCAGCAGGATCGATCTCGGGGTGGCCCGCGGTGTGCGCGCCGAGCTGGCGAAAGGCCTTGATCTGATCCAGCGAGATGCGCTCGTAGCCGCTCAGGTGCAGCAGCGCATACAACAGCATCGAGCCGTGGCCGTTGGACAGCACCACGCGGTCGCGGTCGGGCCACAGCGGGTCGGCCGGATGGTGCCTGAGATGCTGCGTATACAGCGCCGTGGCGATCTCGGCCATGCCCAGCGGCACACCGGGGTGCCCTTCGCCCGCCTGCACGATGGCGTCGATGGCGAGAAAGCGGATGGCGTGCGCCAGCGGCTGCAGCGATTGCGTCAAGTCATCCAGTCCTTGATGCGCTGCGCCATCGCGCCGGCACTGATGCCGTAGCGCTCGTGCAGCGTCGGCAAGGCGCCGGCAGCGAGGAAGGCATCGGGCAGCGCGATGCGCCGGAAGCGCGGCGTGACCCCCGACTCGAGCAGCGCGGCGGCCAGCGCTTCGCCCAGGCCGCCGATGCTGCTGTGGTTCTCGGCCACCACCACCAGACGGCCGCTGCGGCCGCAGGCCTGCAGCAGCGTGGGCAGGTCCAGCGGCTTGATCGTCGGCACATGCAGCACGGCCACGTCGATGCGGTCGGCCTCGAGCAGCTTGGCGGCCTCGAGCGCACGCATCGTCAGCAGCCCCGACGAGACGATCAGCACGTCGCGCCCGTCGCGCAGCATCTGTGCGCGGCCGATCTCGAAGCGGTAGCCGTATTCGTCGAGCACCAGCGGCACCTGCCCGCGCAGCAGCCGCATGTACACCGGGCCACGGTGCGCCGCGATCGCCGGCACCACCTGCTCGATCTCGTGCGCGTCGCAGGGGTCGATCACCATCAGCCCCGGGATCGCGCGCATCAGCGCTAGGTCTTCGGTGGCCTGGTGGCTGGGCCCGTAGCCCGAGGTCAGGCCCGGCAACGCGCAGGCGATCTTCACGTTCAGGTCGTCTTCGGCGATGGCCTGGTGGATGAAGTCGTAGGCGCGGCGCGAGGCGAACACCGCATAGGTGGTCACGAAGGGCAGTGCGCCTTCCTTGGCCAGCCCCGCCGCGGCGCCGAACAGCAGCTGCTCGGCCATGCCCATCTGGTAGAAGCGTTCGGGGTAGGCCTGTGCGAACAGGTGCAGGTCGGTGTACTTGCTCAGGTCGGCGGTCATGCCCACCACGTCGGGCCGCTCTTCGGCGAGCTCGAGCAGCGCCCGGCCGAACGGAGCCGCCTGCGTGCGCTGGCCCTCGGACGCGATCGAGGCGATCATGGCCGAGGTGGTGAGCTTCGGCTTGGCCGCCGCGGCCGGCGCGGCGCCGGTGGCGGTCTTGTCCGGTGCGTTCATGCGGTGGCTTTCCGGGCATTCAGCTGCGCCTGCCGGCCGGCGTCGAGCGCGTCGAGCGCCAGCTGCCACTCGGGCGCATCGACGCGGATGAAGTGGTTCTTCTCGCGCGCCTCCAGGAACGGCACGCCGCAGCCCATGCGCGTGTCGGCGATGATCATGCGTGGCTTGAGCGCCTTCGACGCGCGTGCCGCGTCGAAGGCGGCCACCACGGCGGCGAGGTCGTTGCCGTCGACGCGCTGGGTGTGCCAGCCGAAGGCCTCCATCTTGGCCGCCAGCGGCTCGAACGCCATCACCTGGCCGGAAGGGCCGTCGGCCTGCTGGTTGTTGACGTCGCAGATGGCCACCAGGTTGTCGAGCCGGTGGTGCGCGGCACTCATGAAGCCCTCCCACATGGCGCCTTCGTCGAGTTCGCCATCGGAGAACAGCGTGTAGACGAACGACGACGAGCCCTTGCGCTTCAGGCCCAGCGCGTGGCCCACCGCAATCGCCAGCCCCTGGCCGAGCGAGCCGCCGCTCATCTCCATGCCCGGCGTGTAGCTCGACATGCCCGACATCGGCAGCCGGCTGTCGTCGCTGCCGTAGGTCTCGAGTTCGCTCTCGGCAATGATGCCGGCCTCGATCAGCGCGGCGTACAGCGCGATCGCATAGTGGCCGTTGGACAGCAGGAAGCGGTCGCGACCCACCCAGTCGGGCTCGTCGGCGCGCCAGCGCATGCTGCGAAAGTAGGCCACCGCCAGCACGTCGGCGATGTCCAGCGCCTGCCCGATGTAGCCCTGGCCCTGCACCTGGCCCATACGCACGGCCAGGCGCCGGATACGGTGGGCGCGGGCTTCGAGCGTTGCCAGCGGTTCGTTCAGCGGTGTGGTCATGGCGCCTCGCTTCCTGACGGGTTATCAAGCGATGCGGCTGCGCAGGTCCGCGAACACGCGGGCCTCAGGCGGCATCGCGCCCGTTGAGCCGACGATAGGCGCGGATCACCTGGCTGTCGTCGGCCTTGCCGTGGCCCTGCGCCGACGCCGCGGTGAACATCTCGAGCGCGGCCGCGGCCACGGGCAGCGCGAGCTTCAGCGCACGCGCCTGGTCGGCCACGAGCAGCAGGTCCTTCACGAAGATGTCCACCGCGCTCGTCACCGGCGGGTCGTCCTGCATCATGCGCGGGCCGCGGTCGCCCCACATCCAGCTGTTGCCGGCCGACACCGAGATGATGCGGTGCATGGTTTCCTTGGCCACGCCGGCGCTTTCGGCCAGGTGCATCGCCTCGGCGGCGGCCGCGATGTGCACGCCGCACAGCAGCTGGTTGATGACCTTGGCCGTCGAACCCTGGCCGGGCTCGCGCCCGCAGTCGAACACATGCTTGCCGAGCACGTCGAGCGCGGGCCGGGCACGCGCCAGCGCCGCCTCGCTGCCCGCGGCCATGATGGCCAGCGTGCCGCCCTGCGCCCCCTTGATGCCGCCGGAAACCGGCGCATCGAGCAAGTGCAGGCCCATCGCCTCGAGCCGCGCTGCCAGCGCGGCGGCCTGCGCCGGCGCCTGCGTGCAGCCGGCGGCGACGATGGCCCCCGGCGGCAACATCGCTGCCGCGCCGCCGGCGTCGCCGCTGCCGAACAGCACGGCTTCGGCCTGCGCGCCGGACACCACCATCAGCCACAGCAGCTCGGCGTCGCGTGCCGCGTCGGCCGCCCGCGCGGCCGCACGGCCGCCGGCGGCGACCAGCGCGTCGGCGGCGCCGGGGCGGATGTCGTAGCCGCAGACGTCGTGACCGGCGCGCTGCAGGTTGACCGCCATCGGAACGCCCATGGCGCCCAGGCCGACGAAGCCGATGCGCATCGCGAACTCCTATTCCTTGACGGCGCCGGTCATCGCCGACACGTAGTGCTCGACAAAGAAGGCATACAGGATCACCAGCGGCAACGAGCCCACCAGCGCGCCGGCCATCAGCGAACCCCAGCGGTACTGGTCACCGTCGGTGAAGGCCGACAGGATCGCCACCGGCACCGTCTTCTTCTCGGTGCTGTTGATGAAAGTGAGCGCGTAGATGAACTCGTTCCAGCACAAGGTCAGGCAGAAGATCGAGGCCGAGATCAGGCCGGGAACTGCCAGCGGCAGCACGATCTTGGTGAGGATCTGCCAACGGTTGGCGCCGTCGACCAGCGCGCATTCCTCCAGCTCGTAGGGGATGGTCTTGAAGTAACCCATCAGCAGCCAGGTGGAGAACGGGATCAGGATCGTCGGGTAGGTCAGGATCAACGCGAACGGCGTGTCGAACAGGCCGTACTGGTAGACCACCGTCGACAGCGGAATGAACAGGATCGACGGCGGCACCAGGTAGGCCAGGAAGATGGCCCCACCCACCCAGTCGGCGTACTTGTAGCGGATGCGCGTGATGGCGTAGGCCGCGAACACGCTGGCGATCAGCGACAGGATCGTCGCCGCCACGGCGACGAACATCGTGTTCCACAGCCACAACGGGTACTCGGTCTTGAACAGCAGGTCGTGGATGTGCTCGAAGGTGGGGCTGAGCGTGTAGTACGGGTTGTGCTTGTCGAGGTCGAGCAGCTGATCCTTCGGCTTGATGGCGGTCATCACCATCCAGTAGAAGGGGAACAGCAGCACGATCACGATGATCGACAGCGGCATGTAGACGTTGACCAGCCGCTGCGGCAGCGTCGACAGGTAGCTCATGCCCTCCGAGTCGTCGGCGGACGCAGCGGGCTTCTTGACCACGACGTCAGTCATTGTCGGCACCCTGCTGCCACTTCCTGCGCTGCAAGCCGAACCACGACACCAGGATGGCGGCGAGCAGGAACGGCACCATCGCGGTCGAGATCGCGGCGCCTTCGCCGATGCGCCCGCCGAGGATGGCCGTGTTGTAGCTCATCGTGGCCATCAGCTCGGTGGCGCCGGCCGGGCCGCCGTTGGTCAGCACCTTGATCAGCTGGAAGTCGGTGAAGGTGAACAGCACCGAGAACGTCATCACCACGGCGATGATCGGCGTCAGCAGCGGATAGGTGATGTAGCGGAAGTTCTGCCAGCGCGTCGCGCCGTCGACTCCCCGAGCCGCTGCTTGTGCTTTTCGACTGTAACGTCGGCGCAGTCGTTGCCTTCCTTCAAGACCGAGCGCCAAGCCTGATCGACGGTGCCGGTCTGCCCCGCCCAGCTTGCATCTGGGAAATAGCTGCGCGGGTTTTTCGGGATCGACTTCTGCTTCACATAAGCGGCGAAAAAATTCACTGCTTTGGCTTTGTAGGCGTCGTTGATGTTTTCGGTCGCGTTCTTGGCGATGCAGCCGCAGAGGTAGGCCATGTCCCCGCCGGAGCGCAGATAGTGGCGACTCAACTCGGAGCGGCAGACATTGAAAGCCTTAGTTTCGTGAGCGTTCATGCGAAATTTTTCGACGATCGAAGCATGGTCCGAGGACACGCTTGCCGTCGCGCCGCCGCTGAACAAATCAGCCTTGAACAAAACCCATAACACCGCGAACAAAGCTCCAATGCCAAACTTACCTGTTCGCCTCAATACTTCGAACAACATTGCTGTCACCCCAAACCTGCCACCGTCATCAGTCTAGTCGAAAGGCGTGCAGATTCCGGTAATGCGCGGTGAATATCAGGTTTACGGTTGTGTCAGGCTAAATCGACGGGCAAACGAGACGCACGATAAGTAGCAACCAGCGGCGCGCAGCATGGCAGAGACAACGAGTAAGATTTGGGACGTCGCCATCCTCGGTGGCGGACATAACGGACTCGTCACCGCCGCTTATCTGGCGAGCGCCGGGCTGCATGTCGTCGTACTTGAGAAGAATGCCGTCGTCGGCGGCGCAGCGATCACGGAGGAATTTCATCCGGGCTTTAAAAATTCAGTCGCCTCATACACGGTCAGCTTGCTCAATCCGAAGGTGAGCGCCGATCTGGAACTAGAAAAGCATGGTCTGAAAATCGTCGAGCGACCGGTCGCAAATTTCTGGCCTGTCGATGCGAGGCGTGGCTTGGTGATGCCATACGGTTTGACCGCGCGGCAAAAGGCGGTCGCTGCGTTTTCCGAACGCGATGCGGAACGGTTGCCGGCCTACGATGCAGCCC
>CALMQI010000401.1 GCA_937871935.1 uncultured Burkholderiales bacterium | reverse complement strand
GCACGGACTGGATGGTCTCCGGCAGGCCGCGGTCGCGCGCCAGCGCCGTGCGCACGATGCCTTCCAGCGTGCCGAGCGCCGTTCCCGCCGCCACCGGATCGCTGGCATCGGCTGCCACCAGCAGGGCCGGGATGTCGCCGCGCCGCACGCTGCGCTCGAAGCCGGCGGGGATCTCCACGCCGAACAGCACGGCCCCTGAGCGCATCCAGTGGTCCATCTCGGCCTCGGTACGCGCCACGCGGACGACACGGAAGTAGCTGGTGTTGCTGAGTGCGGCGAGGATCGAGCGGGCCAGATCGCTCTCCTCGTGCACGAGCACGGCGGTGGGCAGATGGCGCGGCGAGGTGTTGATGGCGAAGCCGAACAGCAGCAGCTGCATGACCGGGATGAAGATCATGGTCGCGAACGTCACCCGGTCGCGCCGGAGCTGCACGAACTCCTTGATGAGCATGGCCCACGAGCGCGAAATGGCTCCGGACCGTGCGAGTGCCGAAAAGCCGATCATTGGAAGTTGTCCTGCGAACGGGCCATCAGATCGATGAAGACGTCTTCCAGCGATGGCTGCGACAGGCTCCATTGCAGCCGCGTGTCGGCGCGGAATGTCGCCACCGCTGCGTCCAGCGCGGCCGCATCGCGGCCCGAGACGTGCAGGCTGGTGCCGAACGGCGCCACCATGTCGATGCCGGCCACGCCCAGCAGCTTCTCCGACAGCGACTGCAGGTCCGGCCCGCTGACGTTCCAAGTGCGCAGGTGCGATTTCTCGATCACCTCGTCGACGGTGCCGGAGATGATGATGAACGGCACATCGAGACGTCGCTCATGCAGCAGCACCAGCGCGCGCGGCGGAAACCGAGTTGATCACGCACCGGTCCATAGACCAGGAACTCGCCCAGCTTGTGTCGCAGCCCACTGCGTGAATTCTTCCCGTCCGTCCGCGCCAGCTCACGAGCGACGGCATAGTTCTTGAAATGCTCGAATGTCCGCCGCTTCATCGGCGTGGCGTCGGCCGAGCGGATCTGCAGGCCGCGCATCAGGTTCTCCCAGATCGCCGGCGGAGCGATGATGCCGTCCGGTCCCAGCTCCCGCAAGTCGCGGATGACCGTCTCGGGGCTTTCGGGGCAGTTGATGATGACCCCCGCAGCGAGAGCGGCGCCGAGCGTCCACATCGTATCGCCGACCCACGCCATCGGCAGATAGGCCAGCCAATTGTCGCCCTTTCTGACTTCCTCGCCCTTGAGGAAGCTCTCGGCCGTCGCAACCATGCCCCAATGACTCAAGAGCACGCCTTTCGGCCGTCCTGTCGTTCCCGAGGTGTAGGCGATCAGAGCGATTTCCTCGGCGCGGCCGGCCTCGACCTCGCGCGCATAGAAATCCGGATGGCCCTTGGCGAAGTCGCGGCCCATCGCCTGGATATCGGCAAACGACTTGAGCAGCGGGTCTGGATTGGTCGACAGGCCCCGAGGATCGTCATAGACGACCAGACTGAGGTGCGGCAACTGATCGCGCAGGGACAGGATCTTGTCGACCTGCTCCTGATCCTCGGCCACGATGACCGAGACCTCGGCGTGCTCGAGCACATATACGAGCTCGGATGCAATCGAATCCTGATAGACGGGTACGGCCATGCCGCCGAGCGCCATGGCGCCGAGCATGGCGCAGTACAGACGCGGGCGGTTGTCGCCGACGACCGAGAGTTTGCCGCCACGTTTGAATCCCATCGCCGCGAGGCCCAATGCAAAGTCGCGCACTTGGGCGTCGTAGTCCTGCCACGACGAGGTCTCCCAGATGCCGCGGTTCTTTTCACGTATGCCAGGATCGTTGGCCCACTGCTTGGCGTTGCGCCGCAACAACTTGGGCAACGTATTGGTGGTCGATTGATCGACGAGCCTCATCAGCGTCCGCCTTCCTTTTGCGTGCCCAGATAGGCTTGAATGACCGCCGGGTCGCGCTGCACCTCCGGCAAGGCCAGCGCCAGGCGCTGCTGCTGGCCCGGGTGGGCCGCGCGCTCGCGCCGCCCGAGACGCTCGCCGACGGCCGCCAACGCTACGGCTGCGACGCCGGCCCGGCCGAGATGACGGCGCGCGACGCGCTGGCGCTCGCCACCCGCGGCGGCGCCGCGGTGCTCGGCCGCGACGACATCGGCCAGATCGCGCCCGGCATGGCCGCCGACCTGGCGCTCTACGACCTGCGCACGCTCAGCTTCGCAGGCGGTGCGGTGCACGACCCGGTGGCGGCGCTGCTGCTGTGCGCCAGCGCGTCGGCGGCGTTCACGATCGTCAACGGGCGTGTGGTGGTGCGCGACGGGCAACTGGCCACGCTGGACCTCGGGCCGCTGATCGAGCGGCACGACAGGATGGCGCGCGATCTGGTGCGCTGACGCCGGCTACCGCACGGGACGCTACTGCACGTACAACACCCGCATGCCGATCGGCCTGCTGCCGACGCGCTCGAGCACGTGGATCGTCGTCAGCTTGGGCGTGAAACTATCGGGCAGCGCCAGGCTGCCGCGCAGGCTCTGGTGGGCGCCGACGTTCACCTTGATCGGCTCGAGCGTCAGGTTGCGCTCGACGCCACCGGTCAGGCCGGTGACGACAAACTGCATCACACCGGCGAACGGCGCGTCGGCACCCTTGCCCCGTGTGAGCAGCACCTCGTAGCCGAGCGCGCCGCGCTGACGCGTCAGCTTGGCCGCGCGCACCTCGACCGCGCCGCCGCGCGGATCGGGCGGCAACGATCCGATCAGGAACTCGATGTCGGCACGGCTGTTCTTCGTGCGCTCGCGGTCGGCGGCCAGATCGGCGGTGGCGCTGGCCCGCTCGGCCTGCGCCGCCTGCAACTGCTTGCTGGTGGCGGCCAGTTCGGTCGCCAGGCGGGCCCGTTCGGCCTCGGTCTGCTCCAGCGCGGCGCGCAACGCGCCCGACTCGCTGGCCGACAGGCGCGGCGGCAGCAGCCGCTCCTGCACCACCAGCACACCGGCGACGCCGGCGGCGGCGCCGGCCAGCAGCAGCATCAGCCAGCGCGGCGGCCGGTAGCTGGCGCGGCGGCGCCCGTAGGGTTCGAAGGCAACGGGTTTGAATTGTCCGAGCATGCGTCGTCAGCGGCTGAGAGCGGTGGGCAGGCTCGCGGGTTCTACCACAAGCCTGCTGCCCTTCCGCCGCGGCGCACCCCGCAGGCAACCGCCGCTTACCGGGCGACGACGGCAATGCCTTTCAGCTGCCCGGCCTGCAACGCCGCCGGCGGCCGCGGATGACGTTGCGGATCGAGGCGGTGCAGCAGCTCCGCCTCACGCGTGCGCGCGAGCGCCACGTGGGCGATCTTCACGTGGCCGAAGCCGCGCATGGTCTGCGGCACGGCGGCGATCTGGGTGGCCAGCGCCAACGTGTCGCGCGTCAGCCGCGGCAGCAGCTCGTCGATGCGCGCCTCGTACTGGCGCACCAGCTCGCGCTCCATGCGGCGCTCGGCGGTGCGGCCGAAGACGTCGAACGCGGTGCCGCGCAGCCGCCGGCCCGCCGCCAGCACCCGCAGCAGCGGCAGCAGCCAGCCGCCCAGCCGCAGTTTGCGCGGCGGCTGGCCGTCGCGCGGGCGGGCCAGCAGCGGCGGCGCCATGTAGAACTCGAGTGTCGGCTCGCCCTCGAAGGTTTTCGCCAGCTCGCGGCGGAAGCGGCCATCGGTGTACAGGCGCGCCACCTCGTATTCGTCCTTGCAGGCCATCAGCTTGAGCAGGCTGGTCGCCACCGTCCGCGTGAACGGCAAGCCAGAGTCGGCGCCGAGGGCGGCCTCGGCGGCGCGCACCCGTTGCACACGATCGGCGTAGCGGCGCGCATAGGCGGCGTCCTGGTAGCCGGTGAGGTGCGCCACGCCGCGCGCGATCAGTGCATCGAGATCTTCCGTGACGGCCTCCGCTCGCTCGTCGCCGCTGCGCAGCGCGTCGAGCGCCGCTGGATCGGCCGCGGCCAGCCGGCCGAGCGAGAACGCCAGCAGGTTGCTCGGCACCGCCACGCCGTTGAGCTCGATCGCGCGCTGCAACGCGGCCAGGCTCACCGGCACCAGCCCGCGCTGCCAGGCATAACCGAGCGCCAGGATGTTGGCGACGATGGTGTCGCCGAGAAAGGCCTCGGCCAAGGTCTGCGCGTCGAAGGTCTCGACGCGCTCCTCGCCGGCGGCGAAGTGCAGCTTGGCCAGCAGCGCATCGACCTGCAGGTCGGCGTCCGGGTTCTTCAGCGACTCGGCGACGGGCACCTCGTGCACGTTGGCAAGCACCCGGGTGCGGCCGTGGCGCACCGTCTGCAGCGCCTCAGGCGAGGCGCCGACCACCAGATCGCAGGCCAGGACCGCATCGGCCTGCTGCGTGTCGATGCGCACCTGGTTCAGCCGCTCCGGCCGGTCGGCCCAGCGCACGAAGCTGAGCACCGAGCCGCCCTTCTGCGCAAAGCCCATGAAGTCGAGCACGCTGGCCGCCTTGCCCTCCAGGTGCGCGGCCATCGCGATCACCGCGCCGACGGTGACGACGCCGGTGCCACCGACGCCGGTGACGAGCAGGTCGTAGGGTCCGGTCCAATCGTGCGGCGCCGGCAACGGCAGGCCAGCCACCAGCCGGTCGAACGCCTCGCGCCCCGACTCGAGCGCGCCGGACTTCTTGCGCAGCTTGCCGCCGAGCACGCCGACGAAACTGGGGCAGAAGCCCTTGGCGCACGAGTAGTCCTTGTTGCAGCTGCTCTGGTCGATCCGGCGCTTGCGGCCCAGCGGCGTCTCGTGCGGCAACACCGCGACGCAGTTGCTCTGCACCGAGCAGTCGCCGCAGCCCTCGCAGACCAGCTCGTTGATGAACAAGCGCCGCGCCGGATCGACAAGCTCTCCTTTCTTGCGCCTGCGCCGCTTCTCGGCCGCGCAGGTCTGCTCGTAGATCAACACCGTCACGCCGGCGATCTCGCGCAGGCGCCGCTGCACCGCGTCGAGCTCCTCGCGCGGGTGGAAGGTGGTGCCGGCCGGAAAGCGGCCGTGCATCGCGTCGTACTGGGTGATGTCGTCGCTGACCACCACCACCTGCTTGACGCCCTCGCTCTCGACCTGGCGGGCGATCGCGTCCACCGAGATCGGTCCGTCCACCGGCTGGCCGCCGGTCATCGCGACCGCGTCGTTGAAAAGGATCTTGTAGGTGATCGTCGCCTTCGACGCCACCGCCTGGCGGATCGCCAGATAACCCGAGTGGAAGTAGGTGCCGTCGCCGAGGTTCTGGAACACATGCGGCACCTTCGTGAACATCGAGTGGCTGACCCAGTCGACGCCCTCGCCGCCCATCTGGATCACGCCTTCGGTCTCGCGGCCCATCCACGCGGCCATGAAGTGGCAGCCGATGCCGGCCTGCGCGCGCGAGCCTTCGGGTACCCGCGTGCTGGTGTTGTGCGGGCAGCCGGCGCAGAAGTACGGCACCCGCTTGACGCTGTCGCCGGCGTTGGCCAGCAGCTCGGGCGGCGTGAAGTCGCGCACGTGCTGCAGGTGGTCGCCGAGCGCGCGGTTGGCGGGGAAGTGCCGCTCGATCCAGTGCGCGACGATCTCGATCAGCCGCGACGGCCGCAGCTCGCCCACCGCCGACACCAGCGGCGCGCCCGACGCATCACGCTTGCCGACGATGAGCGGCCGCTCGGCTGCCGGCGCGTTGTAGAACAGGTCGCGCACTTGAGTCTCGACGACCGCACCCTTCTCCTCGATGATCAGCAGCTCGCGCAGGCCCCGCGCGAAGCGGCGCATGCGCGTGGTCTCGAGCGGAAACGACAGCCCCACCTTGTACAGCCGCACACCGGCGTCGGCCAGCATCTGCGGCGTGATCTCCAGGCGACGCAGCACCTCCATCAGGTCGTAGTGGGCCTTGCCGCAGGTGACGATGCCCACCGTGGCCTGCGGCGAGACGATCACGTCGCGGTCGATCGAATTCACCTGGGCGAACGCGGCCACTGCGGCCAGCTTGTCCTGCAGGCGCGTCTCGATGCGCAGCGACGGCAGGTCGGGCCAGCGGTAGTGCAGCCCGTCAGCCGGTGGTGCGTGCCCGGTGGCGGCGCGCACGCCGCCGGCATCGCGCCAGGCAGCGCAGCGCGCGGCGATCGCGTCGAGATCCACCGTCGCGCCGCTTTCCACCACTTCCGAGAGGGCCGTCATCGCGACCCAATTGCCGCTGTAGCGCGACAGCGCCCAGCCGTAGAGGCCGAACTCCAGGTACTCGGCCACGTTGGCCGGCGCCACCACCGGCATGTGGAAGGCCTGGAACAACGGGTCGCTCTGGTGCGGCATCGACGACGACACGCAGCCGTGGTCGTCACCCGCCACCACCAGCACGCCGCCGCGCGGCGAGCTGCCGTAGGCGTTGCCGTGCTTGAGCGCGTCGCCGGCGCGGTCGACGCCCGGGCCCTTGCCGTACCACAGGGCGAACACGCCATCGACGGTGCGCTCGGGGTCGGACTCGACGCGCTGCGTGCCCAGCACCTGCGTGGCACCGAGTTCCTCGTTGATCGCCGGCACGAAGCGGATGCCGGCGTCCTTGAACTTCGCGCCGGCCTTCCAGATCGCCTGGTCGACCATGCCCAGCGGCGAGCCGCGATAGCCGCTGACGAAACCCTGCGTGTTCAAGCCCCGCGCCGCATCGGCTGCCCGCTGCATCAGCAGCAGCCGCACCAGCGCCTGCGTGCCGGTGAGGAACACGGTGCCGCGCTCGGCCCACAGGTTGTGCTCGAGTCGGTAGTCGGGTCGGACGATGGGCGAAGGCGGCGCGAGAACGCTGTCGGACGGCATGGCGTGCTCCTGCGAAGCGTGAACGCGCAGCATAGGCCGTCGCTTCGAGGCGGGGTTTCTCGAATAACCTCGCTGGCGCTACATTTCGAGCATATCCATCTCGGGAACCGGCATGAACGAGAAGGTTTCTCTCGACCGCCACAGCCTGCAGATCCTCGCCGAGCTGCAGCGCGACGCCCGCCAGACGGTGCAGCAGCTGTCCGAGGCGGTGGGCCTGTCGCCCACGCCCTGCTGGCGCCGCGTCAAGGAGATGGAGGCCGCCGGCGTGATCCGCGGCTACACCGCGCTGGTCGACCGCGAGCGGGTCGGCCTCGGCCTGCACGTGGTGATCGAGGCCAACCTGAGCGAACACACCGAGGAGCTGGTGCGCAGGTTCGAGCGCGCGGTGGCGGCCAGCCCGCAGATCGTGCGCTGCGTCAGCACCACCGGCCCGGCCGACTACATCCTCACCGTGCTGATCGCCGACATCAAGGCCTACGAGCAGTTCCTGCACGACACCATCTTCAAGCTGCCGGGCGTCACGCACGTGCGCTCGAGCATCGTGCTGAAGGAGGTGAAGAGCGAGGTGCGGCTGCCGGTGGCGCCGGCGCCGCTTGCGGCGGCCGGACCGCGACGGCGCATGGCGTCCCGATAGGCCTCAGGCGCGCTGCCGTCGAGCGGTGACGAGGATCTTCACGCGCTCGCCCTCAGGCCGCGAGCGGCAGCGCCAGCACGTCGGCCGGCGCAGGCAGACGGCGACCGATGGCCCGGTACTCGATGCCCTCGGCCTGCAGCAGCGCCGGATCGAACAGGTTGCGCCCGTCGAACACCACCGGCTCGCGCAGCAGCGCACGCACGCGGGCGAAGTCGGGCGAGCGAAACGCCTTCCATTCGGTGACGATGACCAGCGCATCGGCTCCTTCGAGCGCGTCCATCGGCGTGTCGGCGTAGTCCAGGCCCACCATGTCACCGAAGGTGCGTCTGGCCTGCGGCATCGCCTCGGGATCGTGCGCCGTGATGCGTGCCCCGCGCTTCAGCAGCTCGCCCACGACGACACGGCTCGGCGCCTCGCGCAGGTCGTCGGTGTCGGGCTTGAAGGCCAGTCCCCACAGCGCGAAACGCCGGCCCTGCAGCCGCTCGCCGAAGCGAGCGACGATCTTGTCGACCAGCACGTGCTTCTGGCGCTCGTTGGCGCGCTCCACCGCCTGCAGCAGGTGCACGGGTTCGCCGACCTGTGCCGCGCTGTGCATCAGCGCCTTCACGTCCTTCGGGAAACACGAGCCGCCGTAGCCGCACCCGGCGTAAAGAAAGTGGTGGCCGATGCGCGGGTCGCTGCCGATGCCGCGACGCACCTGTTCGATGTCGGCACCCAGCCGCTCGGCCAGCAGCGCCATCTCGTTCATGAAGCTGATGCGCGTGGCGAGCATCGCGTTGGCGGCGTACTTGGTCAGCTCGGCCGAGCGGATGTCCATCAGCACCAGCTTGTCGCGCACGCGCTGGAACGGCGCGTACAGCGCCTGCATCAGGTGCACCGCGCGCTCGTCCTCGGCGCCGACGACGATGCGGTCGGGCCGCATGAAGTCCTCGACCGCGTTGCCTTCTTTGAGGAACTCGGGGTTCGACACCACGCTGAACGGCACCTGCACGCCGCGCTCGGCAAGCGCCTGCTCGATCATGCGGGTCACCGCGTCGGCAGTGCCCACCGGCACGGTGCTCTTGTCGATCACCAGCTTGTAGTCGGTCATGTGCTGGCCGATCGCGTGCGCGGCGGCGAGCACGTGCTGCATGTCGGCGGCGCCGTCCTCGTCGGGCGGCGTGCCGACGGCGATGAACTGCAGGGTGCCGAAGCGCACGCCTTCCTTGACGTCGCTGGTGAAGTGCAGCCGCTCGGCGGCCACGTTGCGCTGCACGATCTCCTTCAGGCCCGGCTCGAAGATCGGCAGCTCGCCGCTGCGCAGGCGGGTGATCTTGTCCTCGTCGACGTCGACGCACAACACGTCGTTGCCCATCTCGGCAAAACACGCCCCGGTCACCAGGCCCACATAGCCGGATCCCACCACTGTCAGTTTCATCGTCGCTCCCCGCGAATCGTCACGGCTGCTGCAACAGAGCAGGCAACCCGGCCTTTCGGACATCGCGATGCATCGATTCGCGTCAGCGGCGCCCCGACGCGCCCAGGACGGGCCTAGAAATTCAGCGCCACCCCCAGCTCCACCTTGCTGGCACGGCTGCGCCGGTCGGCTGCGAAGGCCGGGCCGGGCTTGAAGTGCGACAGCGCCAGCGTGAACTCGAGCCTGCGCCACTCGCGCAGCGCCATGAACAGGTCGATCTCGTCGCCGATGCGCGGGTCCAGGCCGGTCGGGTCCTCCGAGATCCGCGCGTCGGCCAGCCGGGTCGAGGCCACCGGCTGGCGGTAGCGGTGCCACACCAGCTCGGCCGAGCTGTTGTCGAAGAAGCGGATGCCGGCGCCCGCGGTGGCGATGCGCAGGTTCGACAGCTCCGGCTGCAGCAGCTCGCCGTAGTAGCGCAGCCGCTTCACGCCGGCCAGGCGGCCCTTGTTCTCCTGCAGGCCCGTCTGGCGAAAGTTGGCGTCCAGCGTCGCACTGCGTTCGCCGCCCGAGCCTTCGGCCAGGCCGACCGTCAGCGAGGGCCGCCAGGCGACCGGGAAGATCCAGGTCGCACCAAGGTCGAACGCCCGACCGCGCAGCGCTCGCTCGGCGGTGGCACCGGCGGTGAAGCGGCCGTCGCCGCCTTCGGTGAAGTCGGTCACGCGCTCGCGGCCGTTCAGGCGCGCTGTATCGGCCCAGTAGGCGAAGCGATGGCCGGACTCGAATCGCGCCTCGCCGCTCGCCCGCAGGCCGAGCCAGCCGGCACGCAGGTCCGACGGGTCGGTGTCGTCCTCGCTGTTCAGCACGCTGCCCGCGGCCATGTCGCCCGAGCCGTCATGCTGGCGCAGCCAGAAAAGGTCGAGCGCGTGACGACGCTGCCAGCGCCAGGTGGCCTGGCCGAACCAGCGACGGACGGCGCGGTTCTCGGGCCGGATGCCGGCGTCCTGCCACGACCGGCGCGCGATCTCGCGAGCCAGACCGCTGTCCAGCCGCCACGCGCCTTCGCCCACGGTGACGCGCACGGCGTCGAGGTCGTCGTCCCACCACCACGAGCGACGCTCGAGCAGGGCCACGCGTCCGGCCTGCACCGCCAGCGCCGTGCCGGCGGCCACGCCGTCCCAGCGCAACCAGGCCTGGCCGCGCTCGCGTTCGCGGCTCACCTGCACGCCGGGCGTGCCCTGCGCGCGGCGCGATTCGTGCAGCCAGACGGCCTGCACGAAGCCGGTCCACTGCGGCGAGAACAACGCGCGTGCATCGAGCTTGACTTCGTGTTCGCTGGTGCGCCGGTCGCGCGCGCGCGCCGGGTCGAGGTCGAACTCGCGGCGCTGGTCGGTGGTGAACTCCCAGGCGCCGCCAAGCTGCACCGGCACACCGAACACCGGCACGGTGAGCGGCTGCTCGGCGCGCCGATCGTCAGGGCGCAGCCCGACCGGGCGCGCTGTCTCGTCGGCCGCCGCGGGCGCGGTCTGCGCCCGGGCCATCGTCGGCAGGGTGCCGACCACGCAGGCCGCCGCGAGAACGATCCAGGAGAGCTTCATCTTGCGCTTCTTCATCAAGAGGTCGGCGCCGCTGCCGGCAGCGCAAGGCACTCGCGCATCGGCAGGCAGGCCGAGTGGCGGTGCAGACAGAGCCGCTGTAGCAAGGTGCGCAGCAACGCCAATTCGTCGTCGCCCATCACGGCGTGGTGCAACATCAGCCCGACGGCGCGCCCGGGCCAGCGCACGGCGTTCGCCAGTGCGCCGTCGATGGCCGCCGCGGCACGCGCCGGGTCGCCCTCGGCCTCGCGCCAGTGGCGGCACCAGTCCACGTGCACCGGCAGCTCGGGCAGCGCCTGCTGAGCCGGTGCAGTGGCGTCGCGCGACAGTGCCGCGTAGCCGAGCGTCGCCAGCAGCGGCGGCACGTCGTCGGCGCAGCGGTTCCACGGCGGCGTGAAGATCGCATCGAGCCGTTCGCCGAACGCGCGCTGCAGGCGCAAGCGTCCGTCGGCCAGATCGCGCGCACGCGCCTCGAGCGAGCGTGCGGCACCGAACTCGCCCTTGCGCCCCGGGTTCTCGTGGTTGGTGTGCGCGTGGCCGTGCTGGTGCAGGCCCAGCAGCGCGGGCGCCGCGTCCCGCCGTGCGCACAAGGTGTCGGCCAGGGCCTCACCCAGCGCCTGCGGAATCACCGCGAGGTCGATCGGCACCTGCGCGTGCTGCATCGTGTCGAGCAGCGCCAGCAGCCGGTCGTCGGCCCAGCCGGCGTCGTCGTCACGCACGAAGAACACGCGCGGCTGCGCCGCCGCGTCGAGTGCGACGCTCAGCGCCGGCCACGCCACGCCGATCACGCGGCCACCGCGCAACGCCGGGCGTGCAGGCGCGCCAGCAGCGCGGCGCTGCCGGTGGCGCCAGCGAGGTCGAGCGCGGCGGCACGCGGCGCGAACTCGAGCAGATCGTCGAGCGCCACCGCCAGGCGCGCCGGCGTGCACAGCGCCGCCGGCAGCACCTGCAACGCGTGCAACCGGCCCAGTGCCTCGGCGCGGCAACGCTGCTCGTTCTCGCCCGGCGCCTCGTAGGGCACCACCAGGGCCGGCACGCCGGCGCCGACGATGTCGAGCGCGCTGTTGTAGCCGCATTGGCTCAGCGACGCGCGCGCGCGCCGCATCTCTGCCACCATGTCGGGCACATGGCGCACCAGCTGCACGTCGGGCTCGTCGCGCGCGGCGTCGACCAGCGAGCGCCACTGCGGCTCGGGCAGGAACGGGCCGGCCACGATGCGCAGCGGCAGCGGCTGGCGCATCAGCGGTCGCGCCTGCAGCACGGTGCGATAGAGCAGGTCACCGACGATGCCGCCGCCGGCCGACACCAGCAGATGGCGCCCGCGCGCCGGTGCCGCCTCGCGCGGACGCCGCGGCACCACGTAGCCGGTGTAGTGCACCGGCGTGCGCATCGGCTTCGACGGATGGAAGCTCTCCTCCAGCCGCGCGAAGGCCGGGTCGGCATGCACCAGCACCGCGTCGAAGTAACGATCGGCGAGCCAGCGGGCGCGGTCGTCGTGGTGCTGCTGGTCGCGCCGCGCATCGACCAGGATGTCGCGCAGGCTGCACACCACTTGCGCCGGGCCGCCCGGCTGACGGCGTGCCTGGCGCAGCAGCGGCAGGATCTCGCCGGCGAACTTCTTGCGGCCGAACGGGAACAGCTCGACCAGCACCACCGCGGGCCGGGTGCGGCGCAGCGCCTCGTCGATCAGTGTGCGACGCGCGGCCTGCGCCGCGGCCACGTCGAGCGCGCCGTCGCGGCTGATCACGGTGTGGCCGTCGTCCATGCCGAGTGGCGGCAGGTCGATGCGCTCGATACCCTCGGGCACCGGCACGCCGTCGGGCAGCCGCCCGCCGTTGAGGAACACGACGTGGAAATGCTCGCGCAGCGCAGCGGCCAGCGCGAACGAACGCGTCAGGTGACCGATACCGAGCGAGTGCTGGCAGTAAAAGAGCAGTGCCGGTCGCATCTAGTTCACCCGTCTTTCCACCAGGGCCAGGTAGGCGCCGCGCGAGCGCAGCAGCGTCTCGTGCGAGCCCTGCTCGACGAGGCAGCCGTCCTTCAGCACGAGCACGCGGTCGTAAACCGCCATGTCGCTGTAGTCGTGGGCGATGACGATCAGCGTGCGGCCCTGGTGCACCCGGGCTACGCTCTCGTGGATCAGACGGGCCGACACCGCATCGACACTCGCGGTGGGCTCGTCCATCACCAGGATCGCCGGCTCCTTGACCAGCGCGCGTGCCAGGCACAGGCGCTGGCGCTGCCCGCCGGACAGGGCGGCGGCGCGCTCGCCGAGCTCGGTGTCGTAGCCCTCGGGCAGGTCGACGATGAACTCGTGCGCACGGGCCGCGCGCGCCGCGGCCTCGATGGCCTCGATCGGTGCATCGGGCCGGCCATAGGCGATGTTCTCGCGCACCGACACGGCGAACAGCAGGTTGTCCTGCAGCACGATGCCGAATTCGCGGCGCAGGCTGGCGCGTGTGTAGCGGCGGATGTCGATGCCGTCGATGAGGATCCGGCCCGCGGTCGGGTCGTACAGCCGCAGCAGCAGGTTGACCAGCGTGGACTTGCCCGCGCCCGACGAGCCGACCAGTGCCACGCGCTCACCGGCGGCGATGCGCAGGTTCAGGCGGTTGATCACCGGGCGCGCGGGGTCGTAGCCGAACGAGACGTCCTCGAAGACGATCTCGCCGGCCGGGCGCACGAGTTCGAGTGCGTCGGGCGCGTCCTCGATATCGGGCTCGAGGTCCAGGATGTCGGCCACCCGCCGTGCGCTGACCGACGCACGCGAGAACTTTGCCGACAGCCGGCCGAGGTCGCGCACCGGCTTGTACAGACTGGTGACGTAGGTGATGAACACCAGCAGCTCGCCGGGCGACAGGCGCCCGGCCAGCACCTCGCGGGCACCGAGCAGCACGGTCAGCGCGGTGCCGACAGCGCTGACCACCGCGATCGTCTTGACGATCGCACCGGTGGTGCGTGTGCTCTTCATGCCGCTGTCGTAGTTGGCCTCGATCTCGCGGCGGAAACGGTCCTCCTCGAACTGCTGGCGGCCGAAAGCCTGCACCAGCGCGATCGAGCTCAGCACTTCGTTCAGCCGCGAGGCCATGCGCCCCTCGTGCTTGCGCTGCTCGCGCACCGTGGCCTTGACGCGCCGGTTCAGCGCATAGATCACCCCCAGCAGAGGCGGCAGCGTCAGCGCCACCACCGCCGCGAGCTGCCAGTTCAGCCAGAACATCACCGCCAGCATCGCGAGCAGCGTGACCCCATGGCGGCCGAGCGTGAGCGCCCCCTCGCTGAACATGTCGCGCAACAGGTTGGTGTCGCCGGCCACCTTGGTGAGCTGCTCGCCGGTGCGCTGCGTGCGGTGGTGCGCCAGCGACAGGCGCTGCAGGTGCGCGAACAACTCGCTGCGCAGCCGCCAGGTGATGCGGTGGCCGATGCGCGCGCTGGTGTAGAGCTGCAGGTACGACAGCCCGCCCGCCGCCAGCGCGATGGCCGCAATGGCGCCCGCGCAGGCCAGCAAGGCGGGCCAGACACCCCGGTCGAGCAGCGGCTGCAGCAGCGACAGCGCCTCGGGCAGCGGCTTGGCGAGCAGCAGGTGGTCGAAGATGATCTTCAGCGGCCAGGGCGCCAGCACGTCGGCCAGCACCACGCCGCACAGCGCCAGCGCGGCCAGCACGAGCGCGGCGCGCTGCTCGATCAGGCAACCGCGCAACAGCGTGCGCAGCCGTGCGCCCGGCCGTGGTTTCGGGGCGGTCATGACGGAACCTCGATGCGGTCGTGCAAGACCAGCGCTTCGGTGCGCGCGAGCCGGGAGGCCAGTTCGTCGCGCCAGCCGGGCACCTGGAAGACGAAGGCGCGGCTGGCCTGCAGCAGCTGCTGCACCGCCAGGTGCCAGCGCAGCGCGTGCTGGTGGAACCGCCCGGGCGCCGCCTGCGCATAGCTGGCGAGCAACTGCGCCGCGAAGCGCGAGCCGTCGCTGCGCATGTCGAGCTTGACGACGAACGCGGCCAGGTCTTCCATCGGGTCGCCGAGCGTGAACTCGTCGAAGTCGAAGAGAACGATGCGCTCGCCGTCCACCCACAGCTGGTCGGGATGGCAGTCGCCATGGATCAGGCCGAGCGACGTGGGCGCCAGCGCTGCGGCGGCGGCCTCGATCGCATCGGCCACCCGCGCCAGACGGCCGGCGAGCTCGGGCGCGCTGCGCGTGATCTTGCGCTGCCGGCGTCGCACTTCGCCGAGCCAGTGCGCGCGGTCACGCGCCTGCGGGCCAGCCAGTTCCAGCGGCGCCGCATGCAGTGCGGCCAGTGCCTCGGCGCAGGCCGCGGCCAGCCTGTCGTTCGGCAGCAGAGTCACCAGCGGCCGGCCGGTGGCCGGCGCCTGCCACAGCGTGCGTGTGCGCGGCGTGTAGCCCAGCGGCTCGGCCACCTGCGGCGCGTGCGAATCGTGTCGGGCCGATTGCCAGAAATGCTCGAAGCGACGATGGATGGCTTCGCCACGACCGTCGCTGAAGGTCTTGGCGAACAGCGTACGGCCGTCGGCCGCGGTATAGCGCAGCGTCGCGCGCTGTTCGGGCTCGTAACGCAGCGCGTCGATGTGAAGCGCGTTCGCATTCCACCAGGGCTGCGTGACCGCCGGGTCGAGCAAGGCGGGCAGCTGCGCAAGGCCCGGGTCGGCCGGCCAGGGCCACAACAGCAGATCCAGCGACGCGACGTGCAGCACCGGCGCACCGGGGTCGGCGAGCGCGCTCGCGCCGTCGCGGAACACCTTGCCGTAGAAACCCCGCGGCGTGCCGGCGACGTCGACCTCGTAGCGCAGCGTCAGCGGGTTCGGGTTGCGGTGGCGCGAGGCATTGCGACGCGACGCGACGATGCGCACCGCGCCGCTGTCCGGCAGCAGGCCCTGCAGTGCCTGCTGCACGGCGGCCGGGTCCAGGCAGCGCTCGACGGTCGTCATGCAGCCTCCTGCAGCGGCGCCGCGGCCATGTCGGCGGCGAGCGCCACCAGGCGCGGTGCGATCGCGAAGCGGCCCGGCTTCAGATTGACCACGCAGCGCCAGGCGCGCTGCGTGAGCAGGTTCCAGGCGCAGGCCCAGGCCAGCGCGCCAGCCCGCGGACGCGTACCGCCGGCGGCCGCGTAGCCGGCCAGCAGCGCCTGCCAGGCGGCCTCGTCATGCGCCGGGTCACGGCCCTCGAGGACCGCGCGGTAGATCGCGTCGGCGCGCCACGAACCGAGCTCCAGCACGGCCGGGCCGCGGCGCAAGCCGTCGAGATCGATCAGCGACAACGCCTCGCCATCGGCCAGCACGTTGCGCGGATGCAGGTCGCCGTGCAGGGTGGCGAGGTGCGCGCCGGCCCAGGTGTCGACGCCGGCCGCCAGCCGCGCGACCAGCGCGCGCAGCGTGTCGCGCGCTGCGGGCAGCGCGGCGTGCAACACATCGTGCACGTCGCGCAGGCGCTCCAGCAGCACCGCCGGCGTCAGCTCGCGCGTGATGGCGACCGGGGTGCCGTGCAGCGCCGCGAGCTGGGCGCCGAGTTCGGGCGCGAGCGCGGCTTGTTGCTCGGGCAACAGGTCGAGCAGCGCCCGTCCGGGCACGGCCTGCTGCCAGTGCAGCTCGAACGCGCTCTGCCAGCACAGCGGGCGCGGCACGCGCAGGCCGGCACGGCCGTGCAAGGCCTGCAGGATGCGATGCGCCTCGTCGCCTGCCGGTTCACGGCTGGACTTGGCGTACAGCACCTGCTCGCCGGCGGCGCTGTGCAGGTGCACCCGGGCGCACAGCCGGCTCTCGGGCACGTACTGCACGACGTCGACACGGAATGCGAGCAGCCGTGCACCCGGCGGCAGCAGGGCCGGCAGCACCTGCTCGCACAGCAGCGCCGGGTCGGCCAGCACGCGCGGCGCGCGCAGCTTGGCGTCGGCGGGCCAGAACCAGGCCACCATGTCGAGCGCTGGCAGATGCAGCGCGCCGCTGGCGGGGCCGTCGCGGCGAGCGCGGCGCAGCGCGTCGTCGCTGCTGCACAGGCGCGCGGCCACGATCTGCTGCCCGCCGTCGTGCAGGTCCAGACGGTAGGAAATGCTCGCGTTGCGCTGCGGTCGGTACTTGATGCGGTCGACGCGACACGCCACGATGCCGGCGTCGGGCCGCGCGGCGGCAAACGCCTCGCACATCGCCGCCTCGTCGAGCGCGGTCGCGAGCTGCGGCAGTGCCGGGTCGTGTGGCAGGTTCATGCGCCCGCCCCGACCACCGTCAGCGGCAACGGCCCGTGCGGTCCGCGCAGCGAGGCACCCGCATGCGAGATCGCGCGCAGCACCCGGCCATCGGCGTCGCAGCGCCAGTGCAGCCAGCGGCCGAGGAACTCGAGTTCACCGAGCTGCCAGCGGCCGGCGCGCGCGCCGGCGTGGAACCAGCCGTCGGTATGCGGCCCCAGGCGAATGCGCAGCGCGTCGCGCGCGCCGGGCACGGCGAGCGAGGTGACCGCCAGCGGTTCGCCAGCGTCGGCACCCGGAACCAGCACGGTATCGAAGTCGACGTCTCTGCCGCGCACGTGGGTGCGCAAGGCCGGCGCGGCCTGCTTGTGGCCATAGCGGGCAGACACCCAGCCCTCGGCGAGCTCCCGTCGCTCGCCGTTACGGACCGGCTGCGCGATGCGCAGGCCAGGACAGACGAGTTGGCCATCGTGCAGCGTGGCGTCCAGGCCGGCGCCGAGCTGGAAGGTCAGCAGGTAGTCGTGCTCGGTCGGCGCGCGCAGCGCGTCGCTGACGATCCAGTAGCGTTGGTCGACGAAGACGATGCAGCGCTCGTGCACGGCGTCGTAGGCATGGCTGGCGCAGCGGCCGTGCAGCAGGTCGAGCTCGGCTCTGTCCACCCGTTCGACGAGCGAGGTGTCCGGCGCCGGGCCTGCGATCTTGTGGCGCACCGAGCCGCTGGCATGGCGCGAGGCCTCCTTCACCGCCTTCGGTTCGTAGCGGGTCTGCGGGCGGCCGTCCACGCAGACAGTGTTGTGCGCCGCGGTGCCGCGGAAGTGCACACGCCAGTTCACCGCGCCGGCTTCGCTGTAGGTGTAGCGACCGGGGTCCACCAGCAGCGGCCGGCCCTGCCCGAACAGCTCGAACGACAACGCGTCGAAGTGGCCGTGGTTGCCCTCGCCGAGCGGCCCGCAGTCGAACACCAGGTGCTGCGCCTGCGTCGGCGGCACGCGCCAGTCGGTGCGCAGCACGTGGTAGCCGCTGGCGTCGAAATGGCCGTTGCGCGCGGCCGGCGGCTCACCCTCGGTGCCGCGCGTGGCCACGAACTGCAGGTCGGCCCGGCCGTACTGCTGCGCGCCCCAGGCCAGCAGCGGCAGGTAGCCGCGGGCGTCGCCGTCCGACAGGCTCGGCATGCCGCCATCTGGCTGGTGCACGTGCAGGCAGCCCACGATGGCAACTGCTGTACGCACGTTTGCTGGTGCTGGCTTGCGGCGGGTTAATGCTGGCGCTGATTACTGCCTATTGGTTGCCGCTCGAAATCGTGGTGCAGGGGCAACCCTGGCTGCGAAGCGTACACAGGGAGTGCACGAGCCGTGTGATTGAGCCTCGAAACGAAACAGCTCGCGAGAGCCGTCGTGGTTTTCTGAGCGACGGCAGCATCGGCGCTCCGTAGGTGCGAGGAGCGAAGATCTCGCCGGGGTCGGAGAGCACGGCAACGACACAAAGGGACGCGCAGGAACCTGGGAGGTCCTGACGTTTCCGCTGAAGAATCCGGGAGGCGACCCCGGTGACGAACACCAGGCCAGTGAGCGTCCGGTCGACCGCGCCGGGATCGCCCACTTGATTGCGCCTGGTTGATCGTGGCAGGCGCTACGCGGCGCGCGTCGACGCACGTGCGGCAGCCCAGCGCGACGGCAGGAGCGACGGAAGATCGAGCAGCCGGATGCGGCGCGTAAGACGCGGCAGGACGTCAGTCAGGTACTCGATCGGGTCGACATCAGCGAGCCGGCACGATCCCAGGATCGTGAAAGCGATGGCCGCGCGCTCGCCGCCGGAGTCGGCTCCCGCGAAGAGGAAGTTCTTACGAGTCAGCGCCGCGCGGACGTGAAGTCGCTCGACGATGCCGTTGTCGAGGGGCAGGAAGCCGTATTCGAGGAAGCGACCGAGCGCGACTTTGTGGTTGTTGAAGTAGCGCAACGCAGCGCCGAGCGGCGACGACGGTTGTTCGTACTTCTTGTGGACCTCGCACCAGGCGACCAGCTCGTCCCACACCGGCTTCGATCGCGTGCAGCGCTCGACGAGCTTCGCGTCGGGATCGCGGTCGCGGATCTCGGACTCGATTTCGTAGAGCTTCTTATATGCCGCCAGTGGAAGCGCCGCGCGCTTGTCACCCGCGTCGAGTGCCTTCACGAAATACCGGCGGCCATGCATGTTGCAACCGCACTCGATCAAGGCGGCGCGCTTGAAGCTGTGGTCGAACAGATTCGAGGCGTCGGCGACAGTGAGGCCATCGCGAAGGCCGAGCATGTCCTCGGGACCGAGCTCGCCTGGCTGCTGGCCGACCTTCTTGGCCGTCGACACGTATAGATACGCAGCGACTGTCTCGGCCGCGTTCACGCCGACGTATCCCCATAGCGCACCGAGCCGCTTTCCACCGGGCGCGTTTGGATCGAGCACTGGCAAGCCGGTGCCGTCGAGGTGCATCACGCGGGCGGCGATCACCTCGGCGAGCGCCGCCCGCCACAATGGGCGCAAGAGGTCGGTGCACCACTTCACCTGATCAGCGAGCGTCGACACCGACAGATCGAGACCGAGGCGCTGGTAACGCTCGCGTTGACGATGCAGCGGCAGCCCATCGACGTACTTGTCGACCAGCAGCGCTGCGACGAGCGCCACGCCGAGCTTGCCACTCGGCACGATCTTGTCGCCGACTGGTGCGCGCACGATCTCGCCATCGCACGGCGCGCACGCGAGCTTCTCGCGCAGATCGCGGCGCACGATCACCTCGGCCGGGATCAGCTCGATGACCTCACTGATGTCGTGGCCGATGCAGACGCGCTCGGTGCCACACGTCGGGCACGGACGCTGATCCGCCGGCACGAGGATCGGGTTGTCGATACGGCGCAGATGATCTGGCGCTGGCGCGCGGTTCGCGGGTTGGCGCGGTGGCTTCCCGGTCTTGAGCTTGGAGAGATCGCCGTCGCCATCGGAGCCCTTGTCGTCGATGCCCGACGCATCGCGTAGCTTGCGATCGGCCTCGTCGATCTCGTCTGGCCCCTCGTCGGCCTCGTTTTCGGGCTCGCCTTCACCGCGTTGAAGGGCGTCGAGGAAGAGCACCAGTTGCGCCTTG
>CALMQI010000400.1 GCA_937871935.1 uncultured Burkholderiales bacterium | reverse complement strand
TCAGGTGCTGGCGAAACAACCGGCCGTTGCCGGCGCCGAGCGCCACCCGGATCGCGGTTTCCCTGGTTCGCGATGCGGCGCGCGCAATCAACAGGCTGGCCACATTCACGCACGCAATCACCAGCAGGACGCCGACGGCGCCGAACATCGCGAGCAGCGGGCCGCGAATGTCGCGCACTGCGTCGGCGTGGAGCGACACCGTCTCAAACTTGCGGCCGGCGGCGCCGTAGTGGGTATAGGCTTTCGAGATCTCGGCGCCCACTCGCGTCACGTCCCGTTGCGCATCGGCGAGGCTGGCGCCGCTCTTGATGCGCCCCACCACGCGAAGAAACCGCTGGCCGCGCGGAAACTCCGGCAGCGCCCGGTCGAGCAGTTGCCACGCTTCGAGATCGTCGGGCACAGCGGCGTCGGGCGGCATCAACAATCGAAATGTGGCGGGCATCACGCCCACCACGGTTGTGGGACGGCCGTTGACGAGAATGCGTCGACCCGCAATCGAGGGATCGCCGCCGTAGCGGCGTTGCCACACGGCCGCGCTCAGCAGGATCGAGCGTTCGCTGCGTTCGACGCGTTTGCCGGCGAACATTGCGAGTGCCTTGTCGACATTCGCGCCGCCACGACCGAAGCGCTGCTCGCCGAAATGAACCTCGACGCCTACTTCATGGAGTACGACGACGAACGCTCGGGCGACTTCCGCCCGCTGCGCTACCTGCCCAAGGGCAAGATCGCGGTGCTGGGCCTCGTCACCACCAAGTTCGGCGAACTGGAGAGCAAGGACGCGCTGAAGCGCCGCATCGACGAGGCTTCGAAGTACGCTCCGCTCGAACAGTTGTGCCTGTCGCCGCAGTGCGGCTTCTCCAGCACCGTGCATGGCAACAACATCGCGGTCGAGGCGCAACGCGCCAAGCTGCGGCTGGTGATCGAGACCGCGCAGGAGGTCTGGGGCTGAGCCCTCAGGCTTTCGTCGACATCAGATCCCGGCCGCCAGCACCTGCTGGTACAGCCCGCGCACGAGCGCGGTGCAGAACGGCGGCACCAGCGTGCCGTGGTACTGCGCCGTCGCGTTGGCGCCGGCGGCGGCCTTCTGCGCCTGGAAGCCGCCGTAGATCTGGTCGCCGGTGGTGCCGGCCGGCAACGTGGCGCGGCTTTCGAGGTCCCAGGCCGGCGCGAGGAAGTTGCGCGCCGCAAGGTCGGCCTGCATGTCGGTGGTGTTGAAGTAGAAGACCGTCGGATCCTGCGCGCCGCCGCACAGCGCGACCGTGCCCGGTCGCTTCGGCGTCCAGCCGAGCAGCGTGTTGGTCTGCGCCGCCGTGCGCAGGTTCGACGTGAGGTACCCCGCGCGGAAGCCGTCGGTCAGCAGGCCGCCGGTGCCGAACAGTTGCGTGAACGTCGGGTCGTTGGGCAGCTTGCCCTGCGCAATCAACTCGTTGATAGGCGTGTCGGTGGGGAACAGGCGATCGCCCGCGCTGACATAGGGCGCTTGGTAGACATCCGCCAAGTTGGTGTAGACGTTGCCGTAGGCGCGCTGATAGCTGGTGATCAACAGCGGCGTGAACAGCGTGGCGCCGGCGGCGATCGGGCCCGGGCCGACGACCACGTCGACGAACTTGACCAGGTTGTACGGCCCCGACATCGGGCCGGCAGCCGTGACGGTGAATTCTGCGGAATGGTCGCGCTCGATGACCTTGTGCGTGGCCATCGCCACGTGGCCGCCCTGCGAGTAGCCGGTGACCAGCAGCTGGGCCGAGGCCTTGGTCGCGCTCGCGGCGGCCAGGTGCGTCCTGGCGGCACGCAGGCCATCGACCATGTCGGCCGCCTGACCCTCCGCATGGAGGTAGGGGTGATAACCGAGCGACGAGCGGTCGTGGCCGAGATAGTTCGGCGCCACCACGATGAAGCCCTGCGCCGCATACATCGCCATCAGCAGCGATCCTTCGCTGTCGCTGGACACGATGGCCAGGTTCTTGGTCTGCGTCATCGTGGTGCCGTGCGCGTACAGCACCACCGGTCGTTCGCCGTTGCAGGCCGCTGCGGTGCCGCTGGGCACCAGCACGCCGGCCGTGGCGCTCGCCGGCGCACCGCCCGGATCGCGCGTCATGTAGGTCACGTAGCGCAGGTCGACGTCGCACTGCGCAGCGCCCGACAGCGGTTGCAGGCCAGAGGCCGCGGTGCCGGCATCGATCTGCGCGATGGTCGCCTTGCCGAGCAGCTGGGCCGACAGGACGGCGCCGCGCTCGGTCGTGCTGTCGTCGCCGCCGCCGCAGGCCACCAGCAGCGAGACGGCGAAGGCCAATGGTGTCCAGGATGGGATGCGCTTCACGGATGTCTCCTCGGGGTGGTGGGCCGCGCGAATCGCCGCGACGGCTCTAGAAGCTCGACGTCAGCTGCGCAGACAGGATCGTGACATTCGACTTGTACTGTCCGTTGATGAGACCGTAAGCGAGCAGGTTCGACGGATCGCCGCTCTTGTTGATCGAGGCCTCCTTGACCCAGACATAGGCGCCGCCGAAGTCGAGGTGCATCTTCGCGTCCCACTGGTAGCGGGCGCCCGCCGTCAACCAGATGTGGTCGTGGTCGGGCAGGCGAGGGGTGCGCGACTCGCGCTGAACCGGCGACTTGTCGTAGGCTGTGCCCACACGCAGCAGCCACTTGTCATCATGGCGGTAGTTGGCCCCGGCGGCCAGTTTCCAGACGTCCTTGAAGTCCTCCGGCGTGCTGGCCAGGGTGATGCCATTGGTGCGCACGAAGGTCAGGTCCTTGATCGTCGACCAGCCGGTCCACTGCGCGTCGGCCATCACGGTCCAGCGGCTGCCGACCGCGCCGAAGTACGACAGGTTGGCGATCGGCGGCAGCTTGACCTTGGCGGTGACGCCCGAGTCGAACAGGACGACGCTGTTGACGACGGCCGCAGCCGCGTTGGACGTGGCCGGGTTCGTGAACGTCGCATCGCCGGCGACGTCGTAGCTGATGCTGGAGCGGAAATGCAGGCCGATGCGCCGGTCCTTGTCCAGCTCCCACAGCAGCCCGGCGTTCCAGCCGTATGCGGTGTCGCTGCCCTTGATGCGCGCCGTCGACTCCAGCCCCGGCGTGGCCGGCCCCCCCGCTTGCAGCAGCAACGCCGAGTAGTTGACCTGGTTGGTGAACGTCGCATCGATGCGCTGCACGTTGAGGCCGAAGCCCAGCGCGAGCCGGTCATTGACGCGCAACGACGCCGCCGGGTTGATGTTGACGGTCTTGATGTCTGACTTGTCGGCCTGGAAGCGGCCGATCCAGCCGTCGTCGTAGTCGGTCACCAGACCCCAGGGCGCATTGATGCCGAGGCCCAGCGCCCACTGCCGGTTCAACGGCATCATGAGGTACAGGTTCGGCACCACGTTCAGGCCGCCGGCGTCGCCGCCGTCGCCGCCGAGTGTCTGCTGCGTGGCCGGCGCCGAGAATTCGTTGTGGAACTTGATCGACGGCGTGATCAGGTGGATGGCACCGGCCACCTGCCGCGTACTCAGTCGCGACAGGCCGGCGGGGTTGCTCCACAACGTGGTGGCATCCTCGGCGACGGCTGCGCCGCCGGCAAAGGCATTACCCAGACCGCTGCCCGAGGCTTCGTTGATCTGAAAGCCTGCGGCGATGACGGGCCCGACCCCGAGGACGAGTGATCCGGCGACCACGCAGCGAGCGAGTTCGGAAGAGGCTGACGTTGGGACCACGGCGCTTCCTTTTTTGCTCTTCAAGGGGCTTCGATCCTATGCGGCAATCTCGATGCCGGTGTTTGCGCAGCCTCATTGCGGGAGGGATCCGCCGCGCGACGCGTGAGTGAGGGAACCGTGATACCGTTGCCTCGACATGCCGCGGCGCGGACCGTGCGCGGACCGGACACGAATTGCGGAGACCACCATGGCCGACGAAGCACTCGTCATCGCCACCACCACCGGCCCCGTGCGCACGCTGACGTTCAATCGCCCGGCGGCGCTCAACAGCTTCACCGCCGCGATGCACCGCGAACTGCGCACGGCGCTCGATGCCGCGGCCGATGACGGCGCCGTGCGCTGTCTCGTGATCACCGGCGCGGGCCGGGCATTCTGCGCCGGGCAGGATCTCAACGATCCCGAGATGAGCGGCGACGTCGGTGCCGTGGTCGAGCGCATCTACAAGCCGCTGGCGCTGCGCATCCGCTCGATGCCGGTGCCGGTGATCGCCATGGTCAACGGCGTGGCCGCCGGCGCCGGCGCGAACTTCGCATTCGGCTGCGACCTGGTGATGGCCGCGCGCTCGGCGAGCTTCATCCAGGCGTTCTCGAAGATCGCGCTGATTCCCGACTGCGGCGGCACCTGGCTGCTGCCGCGGCTGGTGGGGCGCGCCCGTGCACTCGGCCTGGCAATCACCGGTGACAAGCTGCCGGCCGAAGAAGCCGAACGCATCGGGCTGATCTGGCGCAGCGTCGACGACGCGGCGCTGGCCGACCAGACGCAGGCGCTGGCGCAGCGCCTGGCCGCGATGCCGGTGAAGGCGATCGCGGCGACACGCCGCGTGCTCGACGAAGCGGTGATGATCTCGTACGCCGACGCGTTGTCGCTCGAGGCGCGCGTGCAGGCCGAGCTGGGGCAGGGCGGCGACTTTCGCGAAGGGGTTGCCGCGTTCCTGGAGAAGCGGTCGGCCAAGTTCAGCGACCGTTGAGTCTTCTTCCGGCAATGCACGTCGAGATCCTCGGCGGCCGGCCAGCGACGCCCGCATCGGGAACACCCTGAGGAATGAATCACTGGGCTGACGCGTAATACCGTCCTCCACAACTGCTCGAAGGAGGCTGTCCATGCGTCAACCCCGAGTCCTGGCCCTCGCCGCCGCAACGGCTGCCTTGCTGGCTGCCTGCGCGTCGACGCCGAGTACCGGCCCGATGAGTTTCTTCATCACCAGTGCAGGCAGCGGCAAGGGCGCCGACCTGGGCGGCCTGGCCGGCGCAGACGCGCATTGCCAGCGGCTGGCCACCGCCGCCGGGGCCGGCTCCGGCAAGACCTGGCGCGCCTATCTCAGCGTGCCCGGCACGTTCCCCGGTCAGAACACACCGGGCGTGGCCTCGGTCAACGCGCGCGACCGCATCGGCAAGGGTCCTTGGTACAACGCCAAGGGCGAACTGATCGCGCGTGATCTCGACCACCTGCACAACGGCAACACCCTCAGCAAGACGACCGCGCTCGACGAGAAGGGCGGCGCGGTCAAGGGCCGAGGCGACAACCCGAACGAGCACGACATCCTGACCGGCTCGCGGGCCGACGGCACGGCTTTCGCGCCGCAGACCGACACCACGTGCAAGGCCTGGACCAGCAGCAGTGATGGCTCGGCCATCGTCGGCCACCACGACCGCAACGGCCCGTTGCCGGAGAACTGGGCGAAGTCGTGGAACTTCTCGCACCAGTCGGCGGGCTGCAGCCAGGAGGCACTGGTGCGCACCGGCGGCGCCGGGCGCTTCTATTGTTTTGCCGCCAATCCCTGACGCGCCGAGGCAAGCACTTTCGGTAGCCGGACCGCCGACACGCGCGGCGGGCCCGGCTGCCGCCACACGTTGACGGGTTGCCGGTCAGTGGCGAGCAGGCGGGGCCGACTTCGCGGTGCCGGCACTGGCAAGGTAGGTCTCGGCCGCGTCCTCGGGTGACAGGTCCGAGGTGTCATTGAAGGCGGTCGCCGCGTTGCGCACGGCGTCCAGCGGACGCACATCGGGCTGGAGCTGGATCAGTCGTGTGGCGAAACGCTCGATCCACGCTGCGACGGGCTGGGTCATGTACTTCTCCGGTCGGGATGGCATCGTATCGCTGCCACCGGGTTTGTCCGCATGCCAATTGTTTCGGTGGGGTATTGCAGGCGCATGACCGAACGAAAATCGTGTCGCAATGTGACGGGCGTACCGCAGCGCAGCATCGCCGCCCGGGCTGATCACGCGGGCGACAGCTCGCGATAGAAGATCACCGTGTCGCAGCGGCCGCCATGCGGCCACAGCGCAAAGCCGGGGATCGTGCCGCAGCGCTGCCAGCCGGAACGCTCGTACAGACGCTCTGCGTCAGGGCTGGCGGTGTCGAGCACCAGCAGCGACTTGCCGCTTTCGAGCGCCAGCTTCTCGGCGGCCTGCATCAGCAGCGCGCCGATGCCGCGGCGCCGCGCGCGTCGATGGACCAGCATCTTCGACAGGTCGGCGCGATGGGGCTGGTTCTCCGGTTGATCGAGCACGAGTTGCACGGTGCCCACGATGCCGGCGTCGTCCTCGGCCACCAGCAGTGCGCGTTCGGCACGCGCGGCGCCGTCGGTCACGCGCGACCAGAAGGCCAGCGCCGTGTCGCGCGACAGCGGGTGCATGAAGCTGACCGACGCGCCGCCGTCGACGCAGTCGATCAGCACGTCGGCCAACTGCTGGAGCTCAGCGTCGGTGGCGTACGTGATACGACGGAGTCGGACTTCGTCTGCCATGGGCTTGTGCTCCTTCGAGACCGACCGCGGTGGCGGCCGGAGGTCCGTCATCGGTTCACCGGCGTCCAATATATCGAATGGCCGGTCGCGCTCTGGCGGCGGCTCGGCAGGCACTGCCCGCGCTCTGCGCCGGGCGGGCTCCAGGGCACAATGTGCGCATGCCCAACATCGCCTCCGTCCTCAAAGAAGAAGTGACGCGCCTGGCCCGCAAGGAAGTGCGCGCAGCCACCGCCGCTCTCAAGAAAGCTGTCGTCGCTTATCGCGCCGATATCGCCGAGCTCAAGCGGCGCAGCGGCGCGCTGGAAAAGCAGTTGCGCCGGCTGGCCAGATCGCAAGGCCGCGCGGCCACGGCAGCGGCGGCGCAGCCCGACGACGGGCGCAGCCCGTTGCGCTTCAGCGCCAAGGGCATGGCCTCGCAACGGCGCCGCCTCGGCCTGTCGGCGCACGACTACGGCCTGCTCGTCGGCGCGTCCGGCCAGTCGGTCTACAAGTGGGAGAGCGGTGCCGCCCGCCCGCGCGCTCGGCACCTGCCTGCCATCGCCGCCGTGCGGGCGATGGGCAAGAAGCAGGCGGCCGCGCGATTGGCCGCGTTGCGTTAGTCGGCGAACAGCGACGGGGTTCTCCCGCCGCGTGCAGCGGGTCGGCAACGCCGCGCCCTGTCAGCGGCAGAAGTAGTTCCAGATGTGTTCACGGCTGTCGCGCAGCACGACGAATGCGTCGACGCAGCCGCCGGCCGAATCCCTGTTGCGGTAGACGAGGATGACCGACTCCGGCAGGCGGTTGCCCGGCACGTTCATCACCATCGATGGCTGGCCGAAGCTGCCGATCAACTCGGCGCGGGTGCGACCGATCCACTGCTGCTGAAGGGTATGTTCACGGCCGTTGCGCCCGCCGGCGATCGGTTCGGTCGAAGGCGGCGGCACCGGTGCGACGAAATCGGCCTCGCGCAGATTGGCGCAGCCGGCCAGCCACACCACGGCGAGCGTGTAGACGGCGGCCAGACCCCTGGGCAGTCGCTGTTGATGCATTGTCCGTTCGAAGTCACAGGCATTTCGCATGCCAGGCCGGCGATTGTCGGCGCCGTCTTGAGAGGCGTCGATCATCGGATCGGGTCCTGTCCATGGAACGACGTGCGGCCCGGGAAGGCAAAGGGCCCGCTCCATGGCGGGCCCTTCATTTCATTGGTGCCGGTGAGAAGAGTCGAACTCCCGACCTTCGCATTACGAATGCGCTGCTCTACCAACTGAGCTACACCGGCATGGTGTGACCCGAAATTATAGCGGCGGGCCCTGCGCGGCCTGAGGCACCCTCAGTCGCGGTCAAGGCTGGGGGTCTGGTGCCAGTGGTCGCGGGCGTGGCACGCCACGTGCATGGGAAGCCGCGTGCATAGCGTTTCGCTGGGCGCGTTCGCGCCTGGTGGTGGAGTCGTCCGTGATGAATCGTCTGCTCGTGTTGTCTCTCGGCGTGGCCATCACGCTCGGGGCGTGTTCGCGTCAGCAAGAGCCGCCCGCCGCATCGGCCGTCGCCGCCGCCGCGAGTGCGCCGCCGACGGCCGCGGCACAGCCGTCGGCCAACGCTGGCAAGGCGCTGCAGGTCATGCAGGCCGGCGCCTACACCTACGCCGAGGTCGACTGGCGCGGCCAGCGGGTGTGGATCGCCGGCACGCAGATCGATCTCAAGCCGGGCGACGAGGTGCACTGGGGGCCCGCCGCGGTGATGCGCAACTTCGAGGCCAAGTCGCTCGGCCGCACGTTCGATCAGATCCTGTTCGTCACCAGCTGGGGCCGCCCCGGTGCGGCGCAGGTGACCACGCATGCGCACGGCAGCCCGCCGGCGGCGCCCGCCGCGGCCGCCGGCGATGGCGCCGGCGGCGGCATCGTCAAGAGCGTCGCCGACGCCGGCGGCTACAGCTACATCGAGGTCGACCGCGGCGGCAGCACGGTCTGGGTGGCCGCGATGCAGACGCCGATGAAGCCGGGCGACCGCATCGAATGGCAGGGCGGCAGCGAGATGCGCAATTTCACCGCCAAGTCGCTCGGGCGCAGCTTCGATCGCGTGGTCTTCGCCAGCGCGGTCGCCGTGGTGCGCTGAGTTGCAACGTTAGGCATGCGCGCCGCGCAGAGCAGCGCACCGCTTGCTCCAGGTCAAGCCTGACGACAGCGTCGCGCGGACGCGGCGTGTCCGCGACCGCGCAGAGGCCGAGGTTTGGCGCGCGAATTGCTTGTCCTGCGACGCAAAGAGAGGGAGCACGTCGCCATGACACTCGGTGAAGGCATGCGGACATTGCGCAGCGGCGTGCTGCTGCTCGGCCTGCTGGCCGGCGTGGTGGCCTGGGCCGATGTCGACCTGCCGAGCAAGTTCGACAACCGCAACAGCATCGCCAACACGCGTCACAACCTGACCCAACGGCAGGCCAGTGGCGGACCAAGCGGCGCGATCATGGACCCGTACCGCAACGACTACGCCGAGGTCTGCGTCTACTGCCACACGCCGCACGGCGCCAACACCAACGTGGCGCTGCCGCTGTGGAACCGCACGGTGACGGCCACTTCGTACACCACCTACGCAGCGCTCGGCACGTCGTCGCTGACGCAACCGGTGACGCAGCCCGGCCCCAATTCGCTGGCCTGCCTGTCGTGCCACGACGGCCAGGTCGGCGTCGACTCGGTCATCAACATGCCGGGCTCCGGCGGCTACTCGGCCGCGCAGGCGACGTCGCAGAACAATACGTTCCTGAACGCCTGGAACAACGCCAGCGGTCCCGATGCCACGGTGCACGTCGGGCTGAATGCGACACCTGCAGCGGGTTGCCTGGCGTGCCACTCGGCTGGCGCGGGCGTGGTCGGCGCCGGCGCGACCGACTTCGCGGCCTTCGTCATCGGCAGCGACCTGCGCAACGATCACCCGGTGGGTGTGCTGTACCCGACCACCGGCCCCGGCATCGACTTCAACGCCGCGGGAGCCACACGCACCGGCATGCGCTGGTTCGACACCAACGGCAACGGCCGGCCCGACACGCGCGAGGTGCGGCTGTACGACAGCGGCGAGGGCTTCGAGGTCGAATGCGCGACCTGCCACGACCCGCACGGTGTGCCTTCGGGCGGCTCGGGCAGCCTGTTCAACCCGAGCTTCCTGCGCCTGCCCAACGCGGCCAGCGCGCTGTGCCTGACCTGCCACACCAAGTAGCCAGCCGCTCGCGTTCACGCCGCCGAGCCGCTTCCCGGATCCGGGAATCGGCAATGGCCTGACTCTCCGGACTGGGAAGGAGCTTGCGCGTGCGCAAGCTTGTGGACGCGCCGAACCGCGTGCGCGCGCGGCACGCACCTTGCAATCACGCGCCCTGGTTTACCCGTAGATCCACCGCTCCTTCCATCCTCTTCAAAAGGCCTTTCCCATGAACTCGATTCGCTCTCTCGCCGCACTCGCGGTGCTTTCGCTGGTCGCCGGCACGGCGCTGGCCGCCGACGGCAAGTCCGTCTACGACACGATCTGCGTCGCCTGCCACGCCACCGGCGTGGCCAATGCGCCCAAGCTCGGCGACAAGGCCGCCTGGGCGCCGCGCGTGGCGACCGGCAAGGACGCGCTGGTCAAGTCGGTCGTCACCGGCAAGGGCGCGATGCCGCCCAAGGCGGGCAACGCCGGCCTGGCCGAGGCCGACATCAAGGCCGCCGTCGACTACATGCTGTCCAGCGTCAAGTAGAGATCGCCCGACGCGGCGGCGTGGCCGCCGCCGCTTCTCGACAGCGACGCTCGCGGCTCGGCCCCGGGCAGACGCCGCAGCACCTCGACCTTGTTGAACAACTGGTCGACGATGTAGACGCGGCCCGTCTCGTCGACGCCGACACCCTGCACCAGGCCAAAGCGGCCGGGCTTGTCGATGCGCGCGGCACGGCCGAGTGCGATCAGCAGCCGGCCCTGGGGATCGAACACCTGCACGTTGCCGAAGCCGGCGTCGCTGACATAGACGTTGCCCTCGCCGTCGCAGGCGACGCCGCGCGGCCGCGAGAACTGGCCGAAGCCGGCGCCGACCTGGCCGAAGGCGCGCAGGAAGCGGCCCGCAGGGTCGAACGCCTGCACGCGAAAGTTGCCGGCATCGAGCACCCACAGCGTGCCGTCGGGCGCCACCGCGGCCTGCACCGGGATGTTGAACTGTCCCGGCGCGCTGCCGCGGCTGCCGATCTCGGCGAGCAGGCGGCCGTCGGCGCCGAACGCCAGTACGCGGTGCAGCTCGCTGTCGTTGTCGGCGCGATCGACGACGTAGATGCGCTCACCGCCCGAGTCGACCGCCACACCGGTCGGCCGCAGCAGTGTCGCCGGCTCACCGAGCGTGCGCTGGAACAAGCCGAGCGCGTCGTAGACGAACACCTTGCGCAGCGTGCTGTCGGCGACGTAGAGCTGCCGGTTGCCGTCGATGGCCAGCGCGGTCGGCTTGGCCAGCGTGCCGGGCGCTCGCAGGCCCAGCACGAAGACCTTGCGCCGCGGCACGTCGAACACGGCGACGCGGCGCTGCACGGTGTCGGTGACGTAGATGCGGCCCGCGCGCGCGGCCACCGCCGCGGGTTTGTCGAATACCCGTTCGGTGGGCAGCCGTTCGCCGGTGAGGCGCCGCCGCGTGCGATCGGTGTCGCTGTCCTCGAAGATGTCGGCCGCGCTGCGCAGATCGGCCTCCCAGACGAAGCGCGGCCGCTCGGGCGGCTTGGGCCACAGCCGGTCGCCGGGGTCGTCGTCGTCGGCAGGTTTCTCGGGCGGCGCCGCGCAGCCGGCCAGACCCAGGAGCAGGGCGCCGGCGAAGCTGCGCCGCGAGCAGGCCGCGCCCGCCGGCGCCGGCCGTTCCGTCATGGCTGGCCCTGGACCGGATGAAACGCGCGGTTCATGTAGGCGATCACCGCGTCGATCTCGCGCGGCGCGAGAACCGACTTCCACGCCGGCATCGAGGTGCCGTCGAGGCCGTCGGCGATCACCCGCGCGAGGCGTTCGCGCGTCATGCCGGCCATCGCCACCGGGTCGGTCAGGTCGCGTGGATGCGGCTCGAGAAAGCGGCCGATCCAGCTCTTCGCGCTGCCGTCGGCGGCATGGCAGAACGCACAGTTCGCCTGGTACAGCGTCTCGCCCTGGCGCTCCAGCGCGCTCGGGCTGCGCAACTCGGGCTTGCGGTCGTGCAGCAGGAACGTCGCCGCGACGGACGCGGCGTCGGTCGGCGGCGCCGGATGGTCGGCCGGTCGCGCGCGGCCGTCGTGCAGGCCGTCACCATTGGGCTGCACGTGGCAGCTGGTGCAATAGGCGTCGCGCGGATAACTCAGCGCGCGTGTCTCCCACACCGCGCCGGCATCGTCGACGCGGGCGCGATCGTGGCAGGTGACGCAGGTGGTGACGAACAACCGCTTGCCACGCCGCTGCTCGTCGTCGAGCTGCTCCCACGGTGTGTCCAGCGCCAGTTCGCCGCGCGCGAACACGAACGCCGCACGATGCCGCTCGTGGTCGGGCCAGCCGTTCTCGGCGGTGTGGTAACGCGTGTTCGGCGCGCGTGCCTCGATGAACTCGCGCTGCACGAACGCCGCCACCGCGGCGATGTCGGCCTCGTCGATGATGCCGATGAAGGCCTTCATCGCGGTGCCTGGCTTGCCGTGCGTGATGGCCTCGCGCATGCGCGATTGCGTCAGCTCGGGGGCGAGGCCGCGCGTGAAGTCGCGCGGCGGCGGGTTCAGGTAGGTGGCGGCCAGCGTGCGTGCGTCGCCCGAGTAGCCGTGGCAGAAATAGCAGCGGAAGTTCCAGACCTTGCGCCCGCGCTCGTGCCGCTTCGCATCACTGGTCGCGCCGACCGTCGTCGTCGCCGCCGCGGCCGCCTGCGGGGGGCTGGCGACCGCGGTCGCGTTCGGGTCGCCGCAGCCCAGCAGCGCCAGCGCGCCGGCGGCCGCCGCGACGACAGCGGCGAACCTCATGGTGCGCGGCGCTGCGCGAGCTGGGCGCCATCCGGTGGACGCGTGAAGGTGCGGAACACGTACTCGGAGACATCGGCCATCTGCTGCGGCGTCAACACCTTGTCCCAGGCCGGCATCTCGGTGCCGAGCCTGCCGGCGGACACGCCGGCGAAGATCGCCGGGCGGTTGAAGATGGCGCGCGATTCGGCGCTGATCAGCACCCGCGGCTTCGGGTTGATGAAGTACGCGCGCGGGCCCTTGCCATCGCCCTTGACGCCGTGGCAGGTGGCGCAGTTGGCGTCGTAGAACTTGCGCCCGGCCGCCGCGTCGCCGACCAGCCCACCCGGCATCGGCAGCTTCATGTCGGCGCGCACCGGCTTGGCGGGAGCCGTGGCCGCCGGCAGCCCGTGCGCGAGCGTGCCCGAGATCGCCGCCTCGGCGTCCACGCGCATGAAGGCGCCGCGGATGTAGTCGACCACCGCGCCGATCTCGTCGGCCTTGAGCTGCGTGGCGAAGCCGGCCATCGCGGTGCCCGGGCGCCCGCCTGCCACCGCGGCGAGCATGCGCTCGCGGGTCAGCTCCGTGCGCGCTGCCGGGGCCGCGAAGTCGCGCGGCGGCGGCGCCAGATTTGCGTTGGCCCACATCGAGCCGTTGCCGCGGTCGCCGTGACAGACCGAACACGACTTGGCGTAGATCTGGCGGCCGCGGCTGGCGTCGGCCTTGCTGCTGGCGCGCATGAAGGTGTCGCGCACGTAGTCGACGACGGCGGCGATCTGCTTGTCGGTGAGCTGCGACTTGTAGCCGACCATCGCAGTGCCCGGCACACCGGCGGTGACCGCGGCGACCATGCGCGGGCGCGTCAGCTCGTCGAGCGACTTGGGCGTCGTGAAGTCGCGCGGCGGTGGATTGAAGCTGCCGCGTGCCCGGCTTTGCCCGTCGCCGTTGTCACCGTGGCATACCGAACAATAGTTGTGGTACAGCGCGGCCGGCGGGCTGGCGGTGTTGACCTTGCGGTCGCCGGCTGACGCGGCCAGGGCGAACGTCAGTGAGATCAGCAGCGTCGCGACGCACACCAGGACTCGGCGCAATCTCGAATCCACGAATAGCAGGATCACGGCGTACTCTTTCTCCGGACAGACGAGCAGCGGCGAGCAAGTTCGATGCCATTGCCGGCGCCGGACGACGACTTTGGCATGGCTCTTGCCTTGGTACTCGTGCGCTCGCGCGGCGTCGTGCGGTCGGGCGCCCTGGAGGCCTATGAATCGAGTGCACGGATCCGCCCGCGGCGCGCTGGCCACGGCGGCGGCCGCATTGCTGCTGCTGGTGGCATGCGCCGAAGTACCCACCACGCCGAGCCGGCCGGTGGAGATCCCCGTCTTTCCACCGCCGCCCGAGCAGCCGCGGTTCTTCTACGAGCGCACGCTGATGAGCAGCGCCGATGTCGTGCTCGACGACAAGGATGCCTCGCTGCGGCGCCTGCTCACCGGCGAGGTCAAGACGGGCGAGGGCATGAGCAAGCCCTATGGCGTGGCCGCGCGCAATGGCCGGGTCTATGTCGGCGACACCGTCGATCGCTCGATCGTCATGTTCGACCTCGCGGCCAACCGCTACAAGCGCTTCGGCCTGGAGGATCCGGGCAGCGTGCGCATGCCGTTCGGCATCGACATCGACACGCAGGGCAACGTGTACGTGGTCGACGGCACCGCCAAGCGTGTACAGGTCTACGACGCCGACGGCAAGTTCCTGCGCACGCTGGTCGCCGATCTGAAGTGGAAGCGCCCGGTCGGCATCGCGCTCGACGACAAGCGCCGGCGCATGTACATCGTCGATGCCGGCGGCGTCGACAGCGAGGACCACTTCGTGCGCGCGGTCGACCTCGACAGCGGTCGCGTGCTGTTCGACGTGGGCAAGCGCGGCGAGGGTCCCGGCGAGTTCAACCTGCCGCGCGACGCGGTGATCGGCCCCGGCGGCGAACTGTATGTCGTCGACGGCGGCAACTTCCGTGTGCAGGTCTTCGACAGCGACGGCAAGTTCGTCAAGACTTTCGGCGCGGTCGGTCGCCAAGGCGGCCAGTTCTCGCGGCCGAAGGAGATCGCGGTCGACAAGGACGGCAACGTCTATGTCGTCGACACCGCGTTCGGCAACTTCCAGATCTTCGACCGCGAAGGCCGCCTGCTGCTCGATGTCGGCGGCCGCAGCAACACCAACGCACCGGCGCGCTTCATGTTGCCCTCGGGCATCGCGGTCGACGTCGACGGGCGTGTCTACATGGTCGACCAGTTCTTCCGCAAGGTCGATGTCTTCCGGCCGGCGTTGTTGCCCGCCGGCAGCCCGTACGGCGCCGCCCGGCCGGCTGCCAAGTAGTCTCTCGATCGGGAACGCGTCGCCGGGCGGTTTCCCGCGAACGAGAAACCATTGAGCGACGTCAACGATCGTGGGGCTTCGCCCGCTTGAAACACCGTGCATCGGCTTGGCACACAACGTGCAGATCCATGGCCAAGCGGTTCAGGCATTCGGGGTGTCATCACTACGGGTCGACTGCGCCGCGACCTCGGTATCACCCTTTGGAGAAACAAGATGAGCACGTGGCAGTTCATGAGGTTAGGAGGGACCGGGCACTCACGACTGGCAGCGCTTGCCGCTGGTTTCGTGGTCGCGGTCGCGAGTGTCGCCGTCAGCACACCGGTGGCGGCGCAGGTGGCCAACACCAAGCACAACCTGGGCACGTCGCCCGGTGGTGGCGTCAACCAGTTCAGCGGTACCGCGGAGATCTGCGTGTTCTGCCACACGCCGCACGGCGCGGATACCAGCGCAGCGGTACCGTTGTGGAACCGCGCGTTGCCGACGCCATCGGCGTTCACCACCTACGACAGCCTGGGCACTTCGTCGCTCGACGGCAAGACGGCACCGGTCGGCTCGGTGTCGATCGCCTGCCTGTCGTGCCATGACGGCGTGACGTCGATGAGCGCGGTGCTCAACGCGCCGGGCTCGGGCACCACGGGCGACGCGGCCTGGGCAGCCGGCGGCTGGACCGGCGCCAACCAGAGCGGTGGCGCCCTCGCGGCCGGCCTGATCACCAATCTCGGCACCGACCTGCGCAACGACCATCCAATTGGCATCCAGTACGGCGGCGGTGGGTTGACGGGGTCGGCCCCGGCGGCGGCGACGACCGATCCGGACTTCAAGGCGACGGTCAGCGCGGTGATCGGCGCCACGCGCGTCTGGTGGGTCGACACGACAGCGCCGGGCAGCGTGGTCGGCACGCGGCAGAAGACCGACATGCTGTTGTACAGCCGGCCGGCCGGCAGCTACACCGGCCAGACCGAGCTCGAGCCGTTCGTCGAGTGCGCCAGCTGCCACGACCCGCACACGACCAACTCGACCTTCCTGCGCGTCAGCAACGCCGGCAGCGCCGTCTGCCTGGCCTGCCACAACAAGTAGCGCCTTGACCTGCCTCAGCCGGCGTCGCTGACGCCTGGCAAGGCACTTGCATACCGGGGGACGCGAGCAGCGTCCCCCGTTTGCTTTTTCACGAGAGTCCCGCCATGAACCAGCCTTTCACCCTTCCGGACACCTCGAGCCTCGCGGGTGGCTGGCGCCGCCGGCCGGCGCGTGCCGTCGGCGCACGCATCGGTGTGGCGCTCGCCCTCGGCTGGCTGCTGCTGTTCGCCGCCGAGGCGTCGGCGGCCGATGCGGCGCCGGTGTTCGCGCGGGTCGGCGACGCCGTGATCACGCAGAAGGAGTACGACAACGCGTTCGCCGTGGCCTCGCGCGCCAAGTTCTATCACGGCAAGCCGCCCGAGGCCGAGGTCGCCAAGCTGCAGCGCGAGGTCGGCGACGCGCTGATCAACGACGTGCTGTTGGTGCGCGAGGCCAGACGGCGCAAGGTCCAGCCCGACGCCGCCGCGGTGAAGAAGCAGATCGACGCCTACGAGGCGCGCTACGCCAAGAGCGAGACTTGGCAGAAGAACAAGGCCACGCTGCTGCCGCCGCTGAAGAAGAAGCTCGAGCACGACAGCATGCTCGAGCGGCTGCAGGCCGCGGTGAAGAAGGTGCCCGAGCCGGGCGCGGCGCAGGTGCAGGCCTACTACGAGCAGCACAAGGACAAGTTCACCGAGCCCGAGCAGGTGCGCGTGTCGATGATCCTGCTGAAGGTCGACCCGTCGTCGCCGCAGGCCAAGTGGAACGCCACGATCGAGGAGGCCGGCACCATCGTGCGCCGCCTGCGCGGCGGCGCCGACTTCGCCGAACTGGCTCGGCTGCACTCGAACGATGCCAGCGGGGCCAAGGGCGGCGAGCTCGGCTACGTGCATCGCGGCATGATGCCCGACCCGGCGCAGGTCGCCGTCGACAAGCTGCAGCCCGGCGCGATCTCCGACGCGGTGCTGCTGCTGGAGGGCGTCGGCGTGTTCCGCCTCGATGAACGCAAGCCGGCGAAACTCAATGCGCTGGCGGCGGTCAGCGAGCGCGCGCAGGGCTTGTTGATGCGCGAGCAGTCCGAACAGGCGTGGAAGACCTTCGTCGCACGCCTGCGCAAGGACACCAAGGCCTCGGTCGACGAGTCGCGTTATCTCCCGCTGGCGATGGCCCAGTCGACGACCGGCGCGGCTCCGCCGCGCAAGTGAGGCTGGCTTCGTGCGATGGCCCGGCCTTTGGCTGCTCGCGATGTCGGCGGTCGGCACGGCCCTCGCGCAGGGCGAAGCCATGCCTGACGCGCCGGCGCCACCGCCCGCCGGCGACGCGGCGGCCGGGCCGGGCCTGCGCTGGCGCGTGCCGCCGGTCGTCTGGGGCGGCTGGATCGGCTACGACCTGCGGCTGGACCGCACCGGCAACGAGCCGGTCAGCACGCAGCACCTGGTGACGACGACGCTCAATGGCCTGAGCTACATCTACCAGCCGTGGCTGGCGATGGTCGGCGGCAGTGTCAGCGTGACGCAGGGGCGCGCCACCAGCGGCTTCGATGGCGCCGTCGACAACGACCGGTTCGTCAGTGGGGCACTGCGGCTGGGCGTGTTTCCGCGCAGCCGCTTTCCGCTCGAGCTGCGCTACGAAGTCAGCGACAGCCGCACCGACTCGAACCTCGGCGGCGCCGTCGACTACCGTTCGCGCACCTTCGCCGCGACGCAGCGCTATCGGCCACCGGCCGGCGAGTTCAGCATGAGCGCGACCTACGAACGCCGGGCGCAGGAGGGACCCACCTTCGGCGAGGACACGCAGGAGTCGCTGCTGGCCGACTTCAGCACGCGGTGGAAACGTCACGCACTGATCACCACCCTGTCGCGCAGCCTCAACCGTCGCCAGTTGACCGACGAGGAGATCGACTTCCGCTCGGTGGTCGCCCGCCACACCTACAACGTCGGCTCCGAACTGAACATCGAGTCCAACGCCAACTGGGCCGAAGCGGACGAGCGGCTGCTGCTGGGCCCGAACGCGTCGCGCGTGGCGCAGTGGTCGAGCGTCGCGTTGTGGCGGCCCGAGGGGCAGGGCCTGTCGATCAGCGCCAGCGCGCGTGGCTTCAACTTCACGAGTGACCAACTCGGCGAGACCGAGACCGTGGGCGCGAGCGTCGGCGCCAGTTATGACTTTTCGCGCAACCTGCGGGTCAACGGCTTCGTCAACGCGACGCGCACCGACGCCGCCGGCGTGATGACGTGGGTCGGCTCGCTCAGCGGCACCTACCAGGGCGACACGCTGCGGCTGGGCGAAGCCAACTACAACTGGTTCGGCAGCGCGGCGGCCAGCCAGTCGATTTCGCGCGGATTCGAGGACAACGCGCTGTCGAGTCAGCTCGGCCACACGCTGAGCCATTCGGTGCCGCTCGACAGCCACACGACGATCGCGGCCAATCTGAGCCAGACGCTCAGCGGTTCGTACAGCTTCGGCGACTCACAGGTGCCCGGCCGGGTCGACGAAGGGCTGTCGCGCGCGCTGACGCACACCGCCGGCCTGAGCTGGTACGCCACCGGCACCGACCGCAACGCCTACGTGCGCTTGGGCGTGTCCGACGCGCGGCAGCTCGACGGCGAGCGCACGCACTTCTCGATGATCAACCTGCAGGTCAACGGCACCTACGAGCTGGATCGCCTGCACAGCTGGTCGGGTGACCTGACGGTGCAGCGCGTGTTCCAGAGTTCGTTGATGCTGGATCCGCTGCTGCCGCAGAACAACATCGGCAGCACGCGCCAGATCACGCACTCGGCCAGCGGCGAGATCACCTGGCGCCAGCAGCGGCTGTTCGGCGTGCCGCGGCTGCGCTTCCAGTCGCGGCTGCGCCTGTCGTACGACACGCTCAGCGCATTCAACGACTTGTTGCCGGTCAGCGATCGCGAGGAGGCGAGCTGGGAGAACCGCATCGACTACCAGATCGGTCGACTGGACACCAGCGGCGTTGTCCGCATCAGCCGCACCGACGGCATCTGGCGTGGTTTGCTGCACTTGAGAGTCCAACGCAACTTCTGATGAACACCGACAAGCGGCGGCGGCCCACCTGAGAGGCGCCGCGCCGCTGGAGAGCACACCGATGACGACACGATGGATGAACGTTCTGCGCCGCCGCTGCGCCGGCCTGCTGATCGCGCTGGGCCTGGCGATCGGCGCGCCGCTGGCGCTCGCGCCGGCACACGCCGAATACGGCGACGTCGTGATGAACAACTACTCCGACTCCGCCGGCATGCGGCCGGTGGTGTTTCCGCACTGGTTCCACCGCATTCGCTACCGCTGCAAGGTGTGCCATGCGGACCTCGGCTTCAAGTTCAAGGCGGGCGGCAACGAGATCAACATGCTGAAGGTCATCGACGGACAGTTCTGCGGCGCCTGCCACAACGGCGACGTGGCCTGGTCGATCGAGAACTGCAATATGTGCCACTCCGCCAAGCCGGGCACGCCGACGCAGGTGCACGAGAGCACGACGCAGGCCCTGGTGATCCGCACGCCGGCCGCCGCAGCCGCCTCGGCCCCGGCGAAGAAGTAGGAGGCGTCGATGCGAACCGTGATCCTCTCCTGGCGTGCGCTGGCGGTCGTGACCGCGTGCACCGGCCTCGCCGCGCAGGCCGCCGACGACCCGCTCGGCAAGGCCACCTATCAGGCCGGCTGTGTCGCCTGCCACGCCACCGGCGTGGCCGGTGCGCCCAAGGTGGGCGACGCCGCGGCCTGGGCGCCGCGCATCAAGGCCGGCCTCAACGCGCTGTATGCCAGTGCGCTCAAGGGCAAGGGCGCGATGCCGGCCAAGGGCGGCAATACGGCGTTGCCCGACGAGGCGGTGCAGGCTGCCGTCCGCCACATGGTGGCGCAGGTGAGCCCGGCCGCGCCCGCGGCGGCGCCCAGTCCGGGCATCCGCGCCACCACGTCGCTGGCGGACCAGGTCAGCGGCGGCACCGCCGCCGGCACGGCGCCGGCC
>CALMQI010000399.1 GCA_937871935.1 uncultured Burkholderiales bacterium | reverse complement strand
CGCCACCGACGACGTGAACCTGCACTCGATCGACATCGACGAGCAGGATCGGCTGTGGTTCACGCTGAGCGCGGAGGGAGCGGCGCTCCTCGACCCCGAGGCGTCGACCATCGGGTACCTCGATCTGGCGGCCTGGCAGGCCGGCGCCGGTGACGACCGCATCGACCTGCGCGGCGAGATCGAGCCGCTCGCGGTGGCGCCGCTGCTGGCGCGGCTGCAGCCCGACATCGGCTGGGCCGGCGACCTGACGCTCGCCGGCCGCGTCGAGGTGCACGCGGCCGAGCGCTTCGACGCCGACCTGGTGCTCGAGCGTGCGGGCGGCGACCTGCGCATCGCCGACGAGACCGGCGCGCCGCAATCGCTGGGCCTGAGCGACCTGCGGCTGGCGTTCGCGGCGCACGACGGGCTGTGGCAGTTCGCCCAGGGCGCGGCCGGCCGGCAGCTCGGCGAGATGGCCGGCTCGCAGGTGGTGCGCACCCACGCGCGCACCCGCTGGCCGGCCGCCGACGCGCCGCTCGAAGGCGTGCTCGAGATGCGGGTGGCCAACCTCGGTGCCTGGGGCGTGTGGGTGCCGCCGGGCTGGCGGCTGGGCGGCAGCCTGCAGGTGAGCGGCGCGCTCGGCGGCCGCTTCGGCGCACCCGAGTTGCGCGGCAACCTGCGCGGCAGCGACCTGTCGGTGCGCAACACACTGCAGGGCATCGGTGTCAGCGACGGCGAACTGTCGGCCACGCTCGACGGCGCGGTCGCGCGCGTGCAGCGCTTCGAGTTCAAGGGCGGGGACGGCACGCTGCGGCTCACCGGCGAAGCCACGCTCGGTGACGCGCCGAGCGCGCACCTGCGGCTGCAGGCCCAGCGCTTCCGGCTGCTCGGCCGCATCGACCGCCGGCTGGTCGCCAGCGGCCAGGCCGCGCTCGACTTCTCGCGCGACCTGCTCAAGCTCGACGGCCGCTTCGTCGTCGACGAAGGGCTGATCGATCTCAGCCGCGGCGACACGCCGAGCCTGGCCAGCGACGTCACCGTCGTCAGGCCGGCCAACGGCGCGGCGTCGGCGGCGGCAACGTCTGCCGAGCGCGCAGCGCGGCCGGTGCCCGCGGTGCTGCGCGATGCGCAGATCGCGCTGGCCATCGACCTCGGCGAGAAGCTGCAGGTGCGCGGCCGCGGGCTCGATGCCGGGCTGCGCGGCGACCTCAAGCTCAGCACGCCGGGCGGGCGCCTGGCGGTCAACGGCACCGTGCGTACCGCCTCGGGCACCTATCTGGCCTATGCGCAGAAGATGACGATCGAGCGCGGCGACCTGCAGTTCGCCGGCGAGGCCGACAACCCGCGGCTGGACATCATCGCGATCCGGCCCAACCTGGACGTGCGCGTCGGCGTCGCGGTCACGGGCACGCTGGCCAGCCCGCGCGTGCGCCTGTTCAGCGAGCCCGAGATGTCCGAGATGGACAAGCTGTCGTGGCTGGTGCTCGGCCGCGCCAGCGACGGGCTCGGCCGCACCGACACCGCGCTGCTGCAGCGCGCCGCCGTTGCGCTGCTGTCCGGCGAGAAGCAGGGGCCGACCGACCAGGTGCTCAATCAGATCGGGCTGTCGGACTTCTCGTTGCGGCAAAGCGAAGGCGAGACGCGCGAGACCATCGTCTCGCTCGGCCGCCAGCTTTCGCAGCGCTGGTACGTCGGCTACGAGCGCAGCGTCAACGCCACCACCGGCACCTGGCAGCTGATCTACCGCGTGGCGCAGCGGTTCACGTTACGCGCGCAATCGGGCGTGGAGAACTCGCTGGACGTGATCTGGTCGTGGCGCTGGAACTGAGCCCTGAGGGGCCGCATGACAGAATTGCCGTCAGATTCCCGCCGTAGTTCAACGGATAGAACGGGCGCCTCCTAAGCGCCAGATACAGGTTCGATTCCTGTCGGTGGGACCACTTCAGCGACCGCGCATCGCCCGCGACAGCAGTGCCACCGGCAGCAGGCCCACCGCCACGATGGCCAGGCTCGGCAGCGCGGCCTCGGCCAGGCGCTCGTCGCGCGCAAGGTTGTAGGCCACCACCGCCAGCGTGTCGACGCCGAAAGGGCGCAGCAGCAGCGTCGCGGGCAGCTCCTTCATCACGTCGACGAACACCAGCAGCCCGGCGGCCAGTGCCGAGCGGCGCAGCAGCGGCCGATGCAGCTCGCGCCAGGTGCGCCAGACGCCGGCCCCGAGCAACCGCGCGCTGTCGTCGATCGACACCGGGATGCGTGCATAACCGGCCTCGACCGACTGCATCGCCACCGCGCTGAAGCGCACCACGTAGGCATAGACGAGGCCGAGCACGGTCGAGGTGAGCCATACGCCGGCCGCACTGCCGGGCCAGCGGGCCTGTACCAGGCCGAGCGGCAGCAGCAGGCCGACGGCGATCACCGCGCCGGGCACGGCGTAGCCGAGCGAGACGATGCGCGCGCCCGAGCGTAGCCACGACCAGGCACGCGGCGGCTCGGCGCGCTGCCAGGCGCCCAGCAGCATGGCCAGCAGCGTGGCCAGCACGGCCGCGGTGCCCGCCAGCGTCAACGTGTGCCAGGCCCAGCCGGCAAAACGCGCCAGCGGCAGGCCGACCTCGCCATGCCCCGCCTCAATCCACACCAGCCGGGCCAGCCACCCGCACGGCAGCACGAAGCCGAGCAGCACCGGCGCGGCGCAGACGGCGGTGGCGAGCCAGCCCGCCGGTCCGGTGAGCACGACCGGCCGCGCGTCGTGGCCGGAGGCGCCGGCACCTCGGCTGCCGGCGAACCGCAGGCGCGACTGCGCCCGCCGCTCCAGCCACAGCAGCGACGCCACCACCAGCAGCAGCAAGCTCGCCAGCTGGGCGGCGGCGATGCGGTCGTCCATCGCCAGCCAGGCCTTGTAGATGCCGGTGGTAAAGGTGGCCAGCCCGAAGTAGGAACCCACCCCGTAGTCGGCCAGCGTCTCCATCAGCGCCAGCAGCACCCCGGCCGCCAGCGCCGGCCGGGCCAGCGGCAAGGCGACCTCGAACAGGCGCCGGCGCAGGCCCGCGCCGAGCAGGCGTGCGGCCTCCATCAGGCCGGCTGCGCGCTCCGCCAGGCTGGCGCGCACCAGCACGAACGCGTAGGGGTACAGCGCCAGCACGAACAGCACGACAGCACCGGGCAGGCCGCGCACATCGGGCCACAAGGCAGCGGGAATCGTCGTGTCACCGCCCAGCACGCCCCGCAGCGACGACTGCACCGGCCCGCTTGGCTGCAGGGCGTCGGTGTAGGCATAGGCCAGCACGTAGGCCGGCATCGCCATCGGCAGCAGCAGGGCCCACTCGAAGACGCGCCGACCGGGAAACTGGAACAGCGCCACCAGCGTGGCAGCCCCGCCGCCCACCAGCGCCACGCCGATCGCCACGCCCAGCGCCAGCCACAGCGACTGCAGGGCATAGGCGGGCAGCACCGTGGCGGACAGATGGCTGAGCGTGTCGGCCGCCGCGCGGTCGAAGCCGAGCCAGGCCGCCCACACCCCCAGCACCGGCAGCGCCAGCAGGGCGCAGGTGGCGATCAGCAGGGCCCGCATGCGCAGGTCACGGTGCGGCGGCGCAGGGGCGGCCGAATGCGAACAATGCTCATTACACCGCAGGGTATCATGGGCTCCATGGGCGTCCAGCTCGAGCAAGTCAGCATCCGCTACCCTGGTGCCGACCCCTCCCGGGCCGCCGTCGACGGGGTGTCGCTGGGTCTGGCGCAAGGCCAGATCGGCGTGCTGATCGGCCCCTCCGGCTGCGGCAAAACCACCGTGCTGCGCGCGATCGCGGGGCTCGAGCGTCTGGCCGGCGGCAGGGTCACGGTGGCCGGCCACCCTGTGTCGGACGCCGCGCGCGGCCTGCATGCGGCACCGGAATCCCGCCGCATCGGCATGGTGTTCCAGGACTACGCGCTGTTTCCGCACCTGAACGTGGCCGCCAACGTGGCCTTCGGCCTGCGCGCACTGCCCCGGGCCGAGGCCGACGCCCGGGTCCACGACATGCTCGAGCTGGTGGGTCTGGGCCACACCGCCAAACGGCTGCCGCACCAGCTGTCGGGCGGCCAGCAGCAGCGCATCGCGCTGGCGCGCGCGCTGGCGCCGCGGCCGCACTTGCTGCTGCTCGACGAGCCGTTCTCTAACCTCGACGTCGATCTGCGCGAGCGGCTGGCGGTGGACGTGCGGGCGATCCTCAAGCACACCGGCATCACCGCCTTGTTCGTCACCCACGACCAGCTGGAGGCCTTTGCGCTCGGCGACCTGATCGGCGTGATGCATCGTGGCCGGCTGGAGCAGTGGGACGACGCCTACACGCTGTACCACCGGCCGGCCACGCGCTTCGTCGCCGGCTTCATCGGCCACGGTGTGTTCACGCCGGCGCGCATCGCGATGAACGGCCAGGCGCCGGTGGTGGAAACGCCGTTCGGCCGTATGAGCGACATGGCCGAGTGCCCGCTGCCCGACGCCTACCCCGGCGGTGAATGCGACCTGCTGCTGCGCGCCGACGACATCGTGCACGACGACGCCTCGCCGGTGAAGGCCCGCATCGAGCACAAGTCGTTTCGCGGGTCGGAGTTCCTTTACACGTTGCGGCTGGCCAGCGGCGAGGTGGTGCGCTCGCACGTGCCGTCGCACCACGACCACCAGGTGGGCGAGTGGATCGGCATCCGCAGCGCGCTCGACCACGTGGTGACCTTCGCGCGAGTACCACCCTGAGCCGTCGGCGCGGCCCCCTCGAGCCGCGGGATGCGCCGTACCACACGGGCCCGTGATCCCGGGGTGCAACTATCCCGGGGGTGCCTGCTCAAACGCGGAGCCCGGTCTTATACTGGGATGAATCACCTCTGAAACGCCCCATTTTCCTCCGGGGCAAGGCAGGAATCGATGAGTGCCAAACTCAAAGTCGCTGGGTTCATCGCGTTGGGTGCCGTCACCGGCGCGCTGGCGACGATGCAGTTGCAAGCCTTCGCACGCAACACGGTGGCGCCGCTGCCGCTCGAAGAGCTGCAGCAACTGGCCGCCGTCTTCGGCATGGTGAAGAGCGACTACGTCGAGTCGGTCGACGAGAAGAAGCTGATCA
>CALMQI010000398.1 GCA_937871935.1 uncultured Burkholderiales bacterium | reverse complement strand
CGCAGGAAAGCCGATGCGGCGCACCCAGGGCCGGTCCAGATCGCGATCGTGCGGCGCGGTCGCGAACGATGCTGCGACCAGCACCGCGGCAACCCAGTCGGCCCGGCAGCCCGCGTGGGCGCGTACTGCGCGACAGGCCCGTCGGCTCATCGCACCGCGCCCTACTGCACCAACCGGCCGAGCGCGTTGTCCACCACCAGCGGCGTCTCGAAGTAGCGCAAGCGCGGCTCGCTCGCGTAGGTGCTGCGGATGCGCTGGCGCCAGGCTTCGTCGTGCGCGGCTTCGGCCGACGCGCGGTCGTGCCAGAGATAGAAGGCGCCGGCCACGCGCGCAGCCTCGTCGTAGACGAAGGTCTTGCGGATCAGCTTCGGCTCCTTCTGCCAGCGCGGCGCCACCTCGTGCATGCCGGCGATCACCTGCTGACGGGTCATGCCCACGGGAATGTCGAAGAGCACGTATTCGGTGATCATGGGCCGGGGCCTTTCGTGCAGATGGGGTGCGATGCGCCAGCGTGCGCCGGACGCTAGCCGTTCGACTCGCGGTCGTAGTACTCGACATCCGTCTCGGCGAGAAAAAGCTTGCGCAAGCGCGGCGTGCCCGGCTCGCTGGCGAAGACGCCGACCTTGTTGGAATCAGGATACTCGCAGACCTCCACGGCCTCGTTGTTCGACAGTGCAAGGTAGCGCAGGTCCGTCGGGCCGGTGTTGGTGATCTGGTGCGCCACCTCGGGCCCGCCGGTGGGGCAGGCGATCACGTCGTGCTTGCGGATGCGATAACGCTGGTCGCCAAACCGCAGCTCACCCTCGCCGTCGAGGATGAGGAACATCTCCTCCTCCGCGCGATGCGAGTGCAACGGGCATTGCGTCTTGCCCGGTGGCAGCACGGTGAGGTTGTAGCCGAGCTTGCGCGCGCCGATGCCGGCGCTGAACTGGGCGCGGCGCGAGGTGTAGCGCCCGTTGTCCTCGATATCGTTGAACACCACCTCGTCCAGATTCACGAATGGCTTGGCCATGTCGATGTTTCCCCTTTCATGGGCAGCGCCGAGGCGCTGGCCCGTCTGGCCAGGCTACGGCATGGCCGCGCCGATGGCTTGTCGAACACGAATGCCCTGCGGGGAGAACCCTTCGAGGCAATGCACGTTGATGCCGAGGTTGTCCGGCGTCACGCGCTTGCGGTGGAACGGGTAGATGCCGCAGATCTTGCAGAAGTAGTGCTTCGCCGTCTTGGTGTGGAACTGGTACTCGGTGAGAGACGCCTCGCCTGCCAGCAGGCGAAACCGGCTCTCGTGCACCTTGACCATGAGCGCGTTCCTGCGCTTGCAGATGGAGCAATCGCACGTGGTCAGTTCGGGGAAGTCTGTTTCGACCTCGAAGCGCACGGCACCACAGTGACATGAGCCTTGGTACTTCTGCGTTGGACGAGAACCCACGATCACCCCGAGGCGCGGCAGACGAATGCCTCATGTTGCCACGTGCACAGCGGCCCTGCGTCAGACGTCCTCGGCCACCATGTCGATGGCCCCGCACGGGCACTCCGCAGCGCACATGCCGCACCCCTTGCAGTAGTCGAAGTTGAACTGGAAGCGCCGGCCCGGGCCGAGCTTGATCACCGCGTTGTCGGGGCACACGCCGTAGCAGTTGTCGCATTCGAAGCAGTTGCCGCAGCTCAGGCAGCGGCGCGCCTCGAAGAGGGCGTTGTCCTCGGTGAGGCCACCCTGCACCTCGTCGAAGCTGCTGGTGCGCCGCGCGATGTCGAGTTGCGGGCGCAGCGTCTTCGGTGCGTCGCTGTAGTACCAGGGATTCAGTCGCTCGAAGGTGGCCACTGCATGCTTCGGCGTGGTTGCCACCGGCTCGCCGCGCAGCCACGCGTCGATGTGCCGGGCGGCCTTCTTGCCGTGGCCGACGGCCACCGTCACGTTGCGTTCGGCCGGCACCATGTCGCCGCCGGCAAACAGGCCCGGGTGGCCGGTCATCATCGTCGCCGGGTCGACCTGCACCACGCCGTCCGTCACCTGCAGGCCGGGCACGCCGTGCAGCAGCGCGAGGTCCACGTCCTGGCCGAGCGCCAGCACCAGGCTGTCGGCCGCGAGCGTCTCGAACTCGCCGGTGGGCTGCGGGTTGCCCTTCGCATCGAGCGTCATCTTCTCGATCGTCAGCGCCCCTTGTTCGCCCTGCTGCTTGATGGTGGACAGCCACTTGACCATCACGCCTTCCTGCAGCGCCTCTTCCACCTCGAAGTCGTGCGCCGGCATGCGCTCGCGCGTGCGGCGGTAGACGATGATGGCCTCGGTGGCACCCAGCCGCTTGGCGGTGCGCGCCACGTCGATCGCGGTGTTGCCGCCGCCGTACACCACCACGCGGCGGCCGAGCATCGGCTTGTCCTCGCCCGCCATGCTGCGCAGCACCTGCACCGCGTCGAGGATGCGCGAGCTGTCCTTGGCCGGAATGAACGCGCGCTTGGCGATGTGCGCGCCGACCGCCAGGAACGCGGCGTCGAAATTGCCGTCGTGCATCGCGCCGGCAATGTCGGCCACCTTGGCGTTGAGCTGCACCGTGACACCCATCGCGACGATGCGCTGCATCTCGGCGTCGAGCACGTCGCGCGGCAGCCGGTACTGCGGAATGCCGAAGCGCATCATGCCGCCCATCAACGGCCCGGCCTCGCGCACGGTGACGCGGTGGCCCGCGCGGCGCAGGTGGAAGGCCGCACTCATGCCCGACGGGCCGGCACCGACCACCAGCACATGTTTGCCCGTCTCGTGCGCTGGCGGCTCGAAGCGCCAGCCGCGCTTGAGCGCCTCGTCACCCAGAAACCGCTCGACCGAATTGATGCCCACCGGCGCATCGAGCCGGCCGCGGTTGCAGACGCCCTCGCACGAGTGGTAGCACACGCGCCCCATGATGGCCGGGAACGGGTTGTCGCGCGTCAGGTGGCGCCAGGCGGATTCGTAGTCACCGCTCTCGGCGTGGAACAGCCAGCCCTGGATGTCCTCGCCGGCCGGGCACTGCGCGTTGCACGGCGGCAAGCGGTCGACATACACCGGGCGCTGCGTGCGCCAGCTGCCGGTCTTGTTGGCCAGCGACGAGCCGGGGTCGAGCGTGATGGCAAAGGGCTTGTCCATCGCTCACACCTGGGCGTCGTCGAGCAGGTCGAAGCGACGGATGTTGCGGTCTGCCTCGGCCTGGATCTTCGCCACCATCTCGGGATGACCGGGGTTGCCGAACAGATGCGTGAAGCGCTTCTGCGGCTGCAGGTACTGCTGCACCGGAACGCGGCGGCGGATCTTGGTCACGTGGGTCACCTCGCCATGCTCGGCTTCGAAGACCGGAAAGATACCCGTCTCGCGCGCCAGCCTCGCCAGACGGATGGTGTCGTGGCTGGCCGAGCCCCAGCCCAGCGGACACGGCACCAGGATGTGCAGGTAACGCGCGCCGTGCAGGCTCATCGCGCGCTCGACCTTGGCTTCCAGGTCGCGCAGGTCGGCCACGGTGGCGGTGGCGACATAGGGGATGCGATGCGCCATGGCAATGAGCGGCAGGTTCTTGCCCTGGCCGAAGGGGGCGCCGGGCTGCGGGCCGACCGCCATGGTGGTGGCCGTGCGCGCGGCCGGCGGCGTGGCGCTGCTGCGCTGCACGCCGGTGTTCATGTAGGCCTCGTTGTCGTAGCAGATGTAGAGCACGTCGTCGTTGCGCTCGAACATGCCGGAGAGGCAGCCGAAGCCGATGTCGGTGGTGCCGCCGTCACCACCCTGCGCGATGACGCGCACGCCGGCGTCGCCGCCCTTGAGCGCCTTGATCTTCAACGCCGCCGCGATGCCGGTGCCCACCGCCGCGGCATTGCCGAACAGCGAGTGGATCCACGGCAGCTGCCAGCTCGTCTCGGGGTACGGCGTCGAAAACACCTCCAGGCAGCCGGTGGCGTTGGCGGCGATCAGCTTGTTGTCGGTGGCGCGCATCGCCGCGTCGACCGCGTAGCGCGCACCCAGTGCCTCGCCGCAACCCTGGCACGCGCGATGGCCGCTGGTGAGCGAATTGCTGCGTTCGCTGGACGACTGCACGCTGCGCTGCTCGGGCGCGAGCAGCCGGTTGCCGACGGTGAAGGTGCCGGTCTGATAGAACTTGACGGGGGCGTTCATGTCAACGCACCTTCGACGCCACGGCGCCGACGTCGCGCAGCAGGTTCTCGGCGACCGGGCCGCTGCGACGCACCAGGCGTTCGCGTTCGAGATGCCGATTGACGATCGACCAGTCCAGGTCCATGAAAGTCAACGGTTGCAGCTTGTCGGCAATGGCTTCGCGCAGCGTGCGGTGCAGGCTGGCCTTGGTGATCGCGCGTCCGCCCAGGCCGGCCACCACGGTGTAGCCGTGCTGGCCCAGGCGGTGCAGCGCCAGGCGCACATCGGTGGAGACCACGCCGCCCAGGCCGACCGAGAAGCTCTTTTCCAGCACCACCACGCGCTTGGCGTGTTCGAGCGCGGCGCGCACGGCGGCCAGCGGGAACGGGCGGAACGAGTGGATGCCCAGCACGCCGATCAAGATGCCGTCGTCGCGCATCTCGTCGATCGTGTCCTTCAGCGTGCCCAGCACCGAGCCGAGCGCAACGACGATGGTCTCGGCGTCCTCGCATCGGTAGGGCCGCACCAGGCCACCGGTGGTGCGGCCGAAGGTTTCGGCGAACTCGGCCGCGATCTGCGGAATGCGCTCGAGCGCCATCAACTGCTTGGCATGCGCCAGGTAGCGCACCTCCATGAAGGCCTCGGGGCCGACCATCGCGCCGATCGACACCGGCTCGTTGACGTCGAGCACCTGGCGCGGCTCGTAGGGCGGCAGGAAGGCGTCGACCTGCGCCTGCGTGGGCATGTCCACCCGCTCGAAAGCGTGGGTGAGGATGAAGCCGTCCATGCACACCATCACCGGCATGCTCAGCTCCTCGGCCAGCTTGAAGGCCTGGATGTGCAGGTCGAGCGCCTCCTGGTTGTGCGCGGCGAACAGCTGGATCCAGCCGCAGTCGCGCTGGCTCATGCTGTCGCTGTGGTCGTTCCAGATGTTGATCGGCGCGCCGATCGCGCGGTTGGCCACCGTCATCACGATCGGCAGGCCGAGGCCCGACGCGTTGTAGACCGCCTCGGCCATGAACAGCAGCCCCTGGCTCGCGGTGGCGGTGTAGGTGCGCGCGCCGGCAGCCGAGGCGCCGATCGCCACGCTCATCGCGGCGAACTCGCTCTCGACGTTGATGAACTCGCAGGGCGCGAGGGCGCCGCTCTTCACCAGCTCGCCGAGTCCTTCGACGATGTGCGTCTGCGGCGAGATCGGGTAGGCGCAGATCACCTCGGGCCGTGCCAGCGCGACCGCCTGGGCGACGGCCTGTGAGCCTTCAATCTGCTTGAGCACGTCAGGCCTCGCTCGGCGGCCCGGAGAGGCGTGATCCGCCTCGGGGGGACCACACCGCAGGCGTGTTGGGGGTCATGTTCAGCTCCTCGGTTTCGCGCTTGACGTATGCGTGTGCCTCGGTGGCCGCCGCCACGTTGGCATCGGCCACCGCGCCGCTGAAGGTGTCGCGGATCGCGTGCGCCACCGCGTCGAGCGTGACCAGGCCCGACAGCGCCGCGAAGCCACCGAGCAGCACCGCGCCCGGCAGCGGCCGGCCCAGGTGCTTGAGCGCGATCTCGGTGGCCGGCACGGTGATGAGCCGTTCACGGCGGAAACGCCGCGCGACCTCGCCGACGCCGAGCTCGTCGAAGCTCTTGCGGCTGTTGATCAGCACGTAGCCGTCGGGCTCGAGGCCCTGGAACACATCCACCTGGTGCAGCAGCGTCGGGTCCTGCACGATCAGCACGTCGGGCGCCAGGATCGGCTCGCGCAGGCGAATCTCGCGGTCGTCGATGCGGCAGAAGGCGACCACCGGCGCGCCGGTGCGCTCCGAGCCGAAGCTCGGGAACGCCTGCGCGTGCCGGCCCTGTTCGAAGGCGGCCACCGACAGCATTTCGGCGGCGGTGACCACGCCTTGGCCGCCACGGCCATGGATTCGGATCTGCAGCATCGGCGTGCCCTGGTTGTCTCCAACACCTGCGCAGCGCGCCTGGCGCCGCGCATCGCAGTGTGAGCGGACGACGCGCGCGGCGCTTGAGCAGCGTCAAGCGCGCATCAGGTGCGGCGCTGATCCCCGGCCGCTACAACAACGCCTCCATCCGCGTCGCGGCCACACGCAGCCTGGGCAGGGCTGCCGTGGCCTGGCGCAGGCTCATGCGCGCCACCGGCGCGTGCACGGCGATCGCCGCCCGCACGTGGCCCTCGCCGTCGCGCACGGGCACCGCCACCGCGATCAGGCCGGCGATGAACTCCTCGTTGTCGCACGAATGACCCTGCTCGACGATGCGGCTGCATTCGCGCTGCAGCGCAGCGCGTGTGGTCAGCGTGTGCCCCGTCATCTTCGGCAACGCCAGCGACGCCAGCACGGCGTCGCGCCGCGGCGGCGGCATGTGGGCGAGGAACAGCTTGCCGCTCGCGGTGCAGTGCAGCGGCACGTGCGAGCCGACATCGAGCGTCAGGCGCAGCGGCCATTGCGCCTCGACGCGGTCGATGTAGAGCACCTCGGTGCCGTCGAGCGTGGTGAAGTTGCAGGTCTCGCCGACCTGCATCACCAGCGCCGCCAGCACCTCGTGGCGCAGGCCGCGCACCGTGCCGTGGTTCAACGTGTCGAACGCCAGGCGGCGCAGCGCCGGGCCGACCGCGAAGTTCTTCTCGTCGCTGTCGCGGGCGAGGAAGCCGCCCTCGACCAGCTGTGTGCACAGCCGGTGCGTGGTCGCCTTCGGCAACCCGAGGCGCACGCCCAGCTCGGCCAGCGACAGCGCACGCCCCTCCTGCGCCAGCACCGCCAGCAGGCGCAGGCAACGCTCGGCCGACGAGCCGCCGGCCGCCACGGGATCGGCAGGCTCGGGCGACACGGGAGGCGGCAGGCGGGTGCGGGCCATTGAGGAAAACCACGAGGCGATTGGTAGTAGCGGCAGATTGTGTTGCGTCGGGGACTGGCCTAGCATCCGCACAAAACCGGATCGAAACGTTCCATTTCGCGCGTCATCGATCCGCGCGCCTTCGACGCATGACGCAGGAGTACGACTACATCGTGGTGGGTGCCGGATCGGCCGGATGCGTGCTCGCCGCGCGTTTGAGCGAGGATCCGGCCGCGCGCGTGCTGCTGCTCGAGGCCGGCCCGCCCGACCGCTCGCCGTGGATCCACCTGCCCATCGGCTACGGCAAGACGATGTGGAGCCGCGACGTCAACTGGTGCTTCGAGACCGAGGCCGAGCCGCAGATGAACGGCCGGCGCATCTACTGGCCGCGCGGCAAGACGCTCGGCGGCTCGAGTTCGATCAACGGGCTCATCTACATCCGCGGCCAGCGCGAGGACTTCGACCACTGGGCCGCCCTCGGCAACCGCGGCTGGGGCTACGACGACGTGCTGCCCTACTTCATCCGCAGCGAGCACAACCAGCGCGGCGCCAGCACGCACCACGGCGACCGCGGGCCGCTGAAGGTGTCGGACATCGGCGCCCGGCACGAGCTGATCGAAGCCTTCATCGCCGGCGCGCAGGCGGTCGGCGTGCCGCGCACCGACGACTTCAACGGCGCGCGGCAGGAGGGCGCAGGCTACTACCAGCTCAATACCTGGAAGGGCTTTCGCTGCAGCACCGCCAAGGCCTACCTGGCGCCGGCGCGGCGGCGCACCAACCTGCAGGTGCTGACCGGCGCACTGGCCAGTGGCGTGCTCTTCGATGGCATGCGCGCGCGCGGCGTGCGCTACCAGCGCGACGGGCAGTCGCACACCGCACGCTGCCGGGGCGAGGTGCTGCTGGCGGCCGGGGCGATCCAGTCGCCTCAGCTGCTGCAGCTGTCGGGGGTCGGCGCGCCCGAGCTGCTGCAGCGCCACGGCATCGCGCCGGTCCATGCGCTGCCCGGTGTCGGCGAGAACCTGCAGGACCACCTGCAGGTCCGGCTGATCTACGAGTGCAGCAAACCGATCACCACCAACGACCAGCTCAACTCGTGGCTGGGCCGCCTGAAGATCGGCGCGCAGTGGCTGTTCGGCCGCAGCGGGCCGCTGGCGGTGGGCATCAACCAGGGCGGCTGCTTCATGCGCGCGCTGCCCGGTGCGACGCGGCCCGACATCCAGTTCCACGTCGCCACGCTGTCGGCCGACATGGCCGGCGGCCAGGTGCATCCGTTCTCGGGCTTCACGCTGTCGGTGTGCCAGTTGCGACCAAGCTCGCGCGGGCACATCCGCATCCGCTCGGCCGATGCGTGGCAGCCGCCGGCGATGCAGCCGAACTACCTGTCGACCGACGAAGACCGGCGCACCGCGGTGGCCGCGGTGCAGTGCGCGCGGGCGATCGCCACGGCGCCGCCGATGCGAGCGTACGTGCGGCGCGAAGTCAAGCCCGGCCCGGCGGCCGGCGACGACGCGGCACTGCTCGAGTTCTGCCGCGAATCCGGCGCGACCATCTTCCACCCCAGCGGCACCTGCCGCATGGGCGACGACGCGCTGGCGGTGGTGGATGCGCGGTTGCGCGTGCACGGGCTGCAGGGCCTGCGCGTGATCGACTGTTCGGTGATGCCGACGCTGGTGTCGGGCAACACCAACGCCGCGGCGGTGATGATCGCCGAGAAGGCCGTGGACATGATCCGCGCGGACGCGCGGCAGCAGGCCGGGCATTGAATCGATGGTGATGGGCGGGGCCGCGACAGCGGCCCCATGGGCAAGCAACCGACAGATGGTGAAGGAGACTGCGATGAACCGACTGAAGAACCCCACCCGACGCCTGGCGCTCGGCGCCGGCGCGGCCGCGCTGGCCAGCGGCGGCACCCTGGTGGCCGCACCCGCGATCGCGCAGGGCGTGACGCGGCTGAAGATCCAGACCGCCGTGCCGAGCTCGAGCATCTACTTCGATCTCAACCGGCGCTTCGCCGACCGCATCGACAAGATGTCCAACGGCCGGCTGAAGATCGAGATGCTGCCCGACGGCGCCGTGGTCGCCGCCTTCGAGATCGTCGACGCGGTCGACAAGGGCGTGGTCGACGGCGGCTACGCGTGGACGCACTACTGGTCCGGCAAGAACACCGCTGCGGGCCTGTTCAGCAACCCGGCCGCCGGCGGCGGCACCGGCATGGACCAGATCTCGCACGTGGCCTGGTTGTTCCAGGGCGGCGGCTATGCGCTGTACAAGAAGTTCTTCTCCGACGCGCTGAAGCTCAACATCGAGCCGATCATGGTGCAGCCGATGGGGCCGGACCCGCTGGGCTGGTTCAAGACGCCGATCAACTCGCTCGACGACATGAAGAAGCTCAAGTACCGCTCGCCTCCGGGGCTGGTGGGCGAGATCTTCAAGGAGATGGGCATCAACGCGGTGGCGATGCCCGGCGGCGAGATCGTGCCGGCGGCGCAGCGCGGCGTGCTCGACGCGGCCGAGTGGATCGGCCCGGCCGACGACATGGCGCTCGGCTTCCACAACGTGTTCAAGCACTACTACCTGCAGGGGCTGCACCAGAGCACCGACGTCGGCGAGGTGCTGTTCAACAAGACCGCGTGGAACAAGCTGTCGGCCGACTTGAAGGCGATCGTCGAGGCGGCGGCGATGGCCACGATGACCGAGACCTACACCTACAACGTGTTCCGCAACGCGCAGGCGCTGGAGAAGATCAAGACCGAGCACAAGGTCGCCGTGCACGACACGCCGAAGGACATCTTCCCCGCGTTCATCAAGGCCACCAACCTGATCTACGACCGCGAGGCGTCGAAGAACCCGTTCTTCAAGGAGGCGCTCGAGTCGCAGCGCACGTTCGCCAAGCTGGTGGTGCCGTACTGGAACAAGATCAACGGCCTGTACTACCAGCTCGGCATGGACTCGCCGAACGCCAAGTAGGCGGATCGAGAGGCTGCGCGGCCCTGCCGGGCCGCGCAGCCTTGTGCACCCGGCTGAAGAAGACCCCATGACCGCACCCTACCCCCCGCTGATGCGCATCGCGCGCCGGCTCGACCGGCTGGCCGCCAACTCGGGCCGCGTGGTCGCCTGGCTGATCGTGCCGATGGTGCTGTCGCTGTGCTACGAGGTCGTCGCGCGTTATGTCTTCAATGCGCCGACGCAGTGGGCCTACGACATGACCTTCATGCTGTACGGCAGCTTCTTCATGCTCGGTGCCGCCTACACGCTGCAGCGCAAGGGCCACGTGCGCACCGATTCGCTGTATGCCAAGTGGTCGCCGCGGCGCCAGGCGATGGTCGACCTGGCGGGCCACGTGCTGATGCTGCTGCCCTTCGCCGGCGTCTTCGTCTTCGTCGGCTGGGGCTACTTCGTCAAGGCCTACCTGACCCACGAGACCTTCGTCAGCAGCTCGTGGCAGCCGATCACCTGGCCGTTCAAGCTGGCGATGCCGGTGGCCGGCGTGCTGCTGCTGATCCAGGGCGTCAGCGAGTGCCTCAAGTGCTTCGAGACGCTGCGCAGCGGGCAGTGGCCCGACGAGCGCGCGCTGGCGACGGAACACATGCTGTGAGCAACGAAATCCTGGGCCTCGCGGCCCTGGCCGTGCTGTTCGCGGTGATCTTCGTCGGCTACCCGATCGCCTTCACGCTCGGCGCGGTGGCGCTGGGCACCGGCTTCATCGCGCTGGGACCGGTGGTGTTCGACCTCGCGGTGCTGCAGACCTATTCGGTGATGAAGGACACCGTGCTGGCCGCGATCCCGTTCTTCCTGTTCATGGGTTTCATGCTCGAGCAGTCGGGCATCATGGAGCGGCTGTTCAACGGCATCCAGCAGCTGCTGTCCGGGCTGAATGGCTCGCTGTACCTCGCGGTGCTGATCACCGCGACGATCTTCGCCGCTGCCACCGGCATTGTCGGCAGCTCGGTCACGCTGCTCGGCGTGATGGCCGGCCCGTCGATGATCCGCTCCGGCTACGACGTCAAGATGTCGGCCGGCGCCATCACCGCCGGCGGCACGCTGGGCATCCTGATCCCGCCCTCGGTGATGCTGATCGTGATGGGCCCGGTGGTCGGCGTGCCGGCCACCGACCTGTTCGCCGCGGCGGTGCTGCCGGGGCTGCTGCTGTCGGGCATCTTCATCGCGTGGACGCTGGTGCGCTGCTGGCTCAACCCCAGCCTCGGCCCCGCCCTGCCCCCCGAGATGCGACCGGCCTCGCTCGGCCCGGTGATCGCCGACCTGGCGATCGGCGTGCTGCCGGTGGTGCTGGTGATCCTGTCGACACTGGGCGTGATCCTCGCCGGCATCGCCACACCCACCGACGCCGGCGCCGTCGGCTGCTTCGCGACCTTCGTGCTGGTGGTCGGCGCGCGCCGGCTCACCTGGCCCAAGCTGCGCAGCTCGATGATGGCCACGCTCGAGATCAGCAGCATGATCCTGCTGCTGGTCACCGCCTCCAACCTGTTCGGCTCGGTGTTCTCGCGCCTGGGCAGCGCCGACTTCCTGGCCCAGATGCTGACCAGCCTTTCGCTGCCGCCGATGGTGATGCTGGTGGTGATCCTGGCGCTGATCTTCGTGCTCGGCTGGCCGCTCGAGTGGGTGCCGATCGTGCTGATCGTGGTGCCGATCGTGCTGCCGATCGTGCAGGCGGCCAACATCGACCTGATCTGGTTCTGCACGCTGGTGGCGGTGACGCTGCAGACGGCGTGGCTCAGCCCGCCGGTAGCGCTGTCGGCCTACTTCCTCAAGGGCGTGGTGCCGCAGTGGGAGATGCGCGACATCTACGCCGGCATGGTGCAGTTCATGATCCTGCAATTGGTGGGCGTGGGGCTGCTGCTCATCTTCCCCAGGCTCGCCACCTGGCTGCCGAGCGTGAACTGAGCCGACGGGTTGTCTCGAACGACAGGCCGCGCTCGGCTCGTTGCTGCCGTTCGCGAGGGACCGCTTGGAGTACTGCGCATCGCGACAGGCGGTTTGTCGAATCAACCCACGCGGTGCTGCCGGCAAGGCTGTGGGCGGGCATGTCCTGGCGCGAATGGCCGGCGCCGAGAAGC
>CALMQI010000397.1 GCA_937871935.1 uncultured Burkholderiales bacterium | reverse complement strand
ATCCCGGCCCGCAGGGCCGGGACGCCGGCGGTTGAGCGCCAGGGCATGCCCGCCCACAGCCTTGCTCGCTCGGTCCCACGCAGGCGCGCAGCAGACGTGCCAATTCGACATCACCGCAACCCGTCCCACAACAACTTGACGCCGGTGACCAGCAGGCCGAACGAGACCAGCCGGTAGAACCACAGCATCGGAATGCGGCGCAGCAGGTGCACGCCGATCCACACGCCGAGCGCCGCGCACGGCGCCAGCAGCAGCGCGGCGCTCATGTTGGTCCAGTCGATCAACCCGAGCGTCGCATAGGGCAGCCACTTGGCCGCGTTGATGGCGGCGAAGAACACCGCGCCGGTGGCCGCGAACACCGTCGGCGCGAGCCGCATCGGCAGCAGGTAGAAGCTGATCGGCGGTCCGCCCGCGTGCGCGGCGAAACTGGTGATGCCCGATACCGTGCCCGCCAGCAGGCCGACCCAGCGCGGCGGCACGCGGGCCTCGTCGCTCGGCTTGAAGAGCAGCCGCTGCGCCAGAAAGCCGAGCGTCATCACGCCGACGATGCCGGCCATCGCCTTGGCGCTCAACACACCGAACAGCAGCCAGCCGAGCACGATGCCGACGAGCCCCGACGGCAGCAGGATGCGCAGGACCGCGCGGTCGCGCTGGCGAATCAACGCGGCCAGGCCGAACAGGTCACCCACCGTCAGCAGCGGCAGCACGATCGCCGCCGCCTGCGGCACCGGCACCGACAGCGCGATCAGCGGCACCGCCAGCATGCCCAGGCCGCCGGCCAGCCCGCTCTTGCCCAGGCCCACCAGCAGCGCCGCCGGCACGGCGACGGCGTAGAACAACGGGTCCGTGATCACACGCGCGGGCCCGGCAAACTCACAGCAGGCGACAGGCTTCTTCGAAGCTGAGACGCGGGTTGCGTGCCCGCTGGCGCGCCGGATCGGCCTGGCCGAGCGCGCAGATCATGTGGCTCTTCACGGTGGTGTCGGCGAAGAACGCGGCGTCCATCTTGGTCGCGTCGATGCCGCCCATCGGGCCGCAGTCCAGGCCGAGCGCACGCGCCGCGATGATGAGATACGCCGCCTGCAGGCTGCTGCTGCGCAGCGCCTCGCGCGCAATCGCCTCGGGCTTGCCGGCGAACCACGAGCGCGCGTCGGCCTGGGGGTACAGCCGCGGCAGCTGTTCGTAGAAGGCCATGTCCATGCCGATCACCACGGTCACCGGTGCCGCGCGCACCTTGGCCACGTTGCCGGCACTGACGCACGACACCAGCAACTCACGCTGCGCCGGCGTGCGCACGAAGACGAAACGCGCCGGGCAGCAGTTCGACGCGGTGGGGCCCCACTTGAGCAGCTCGTACAGCGCGTGCAGCGTGGCGTCGGCCACCGGCGTGTCGAGAAACCCGCTCGCCGTGTGGGCGTCGGTGAAGATGCGTTCGGTGCTGGTGTGCATGGCGGCGGGGGTTCTGGGCGAGCTCCCGCACGCAGCTGCGCGAGAGCCGACAATTGTGCGATGTTTGCTCCCTCACAGCACGACGTGCGCCGTTTCTTCTGCGAGACCTGGCGCAAGCACGGTGACGGCACGCCGACGACGCCGATGGAGACGCTGGCCGGCCTCTGGATCGCCGAGCACCCCGAATACCACGGTGAGCTGGCCGACGTGCAGGCCGCACTCGCCGCCAGCTATACCGTCGACGACGCGCGCACCAACCCGTTCCTGCACCTGTCGATGCACCTGTCGATCAGCGAGCAATGCTCGATCGACCAGCCGAGCGGCATCCGCGCCGCGGTGGAGTGGCTCGCCGAGCAGTGCGGTTCGCTGCACGAGGCGCACCACCAGGCGATGGAGTGCCTCGGCGAGATGGTGTGGAGCTCACAGCGCAGCGGCACGCCGCCCGACGGCGAGGCCTACCTCGACTGCGTGCGCCGCCGCGCCAGCCGATAGCGCGCGCGCTGGTCAGGCGGCCGGCGCGTAACCTTCGTCGCTGAGCGCCTTGGCGAACGCCGCGCGCTCGCGCGCCGATTCGATGCGCACGCGATGCGTCGGCAGATCGATCTCGACCTTGGCCTGCGCGTCGACGGCTTGAACGGTCTGGGTGACGGTGCGCACGCAATGGCCGCAGGTCATGTCGGGCAGGGTCAGTTCGATCATGGTGAAGGCTCCGGTTCCAGGCAGATGCAGCGAGCTTAGACCCTGACTTCGTGGCAAGGTCAAGGCCCGCGGCAGCTTTTTTTGCCGCCTTCTTGATCGCGCTTGACATTGCCATCATGTCAAGGTCTAAGCTGCGCGCCATGTCATCCCCCGCCAGCCTCAGCCTGCCGATCGAGGGCATGACCTGTGCCTCGTGTGTCACCCGTGTCGAGAAGGCGCTGGCGCGTGTGCCCGGCGTCAGTTCGGCCACCGTCAATCTGGCGACCGAACGCGCGGCCGTGCAGCTGGGTGAGGCGGTCGATCCGCAGCTGCTGACAGCGGCTGTCGAGAAAGCCGGCTTCACGGTGCCGCGCGAGACCGTCACGCTGGCCGTCGAGGGCATGACCTGCGCCAGCTGCGTGTCGCGCGTCGAACGCGCGCTGCGCCGTGTTGACGGCGTGGTGTCGGCTGAGGTGAATCTGGCCACCGAGCAGGCACGCGTGACGCGCCTGGCCGGCAACGCGGCCACGCCGGCGCTGCTGGCGGCGCTGCGCCAGGCCGGTTATGCGGGGCGCGACCTGGCGGCAGACGGCGCTGCGGCCGCGCCGCCACGAGCCCGGTTCGGCGAAGGCACCCGCGTGCTGATCGCCGCGCTGCTGTCGGCGCCGCTGGTGCTGCCGATGCTGGCCGAGCCGTTCGGCGGCCACTGGATGCTGCCCGCCTGGTGGCAGTTCGTGCTCGCCACGCCGGTGCAGCTGTGGCTGGGCGCGCGCTTCTACCGCGCGGGCTGGAAGGCGCTGCGCGCCGGTGCCGGCAACATGGACCTGCTGGTGGCCATCGGCACCAGCGCTGCCTATGGCCTGAGCCTGGCGCAGTGGTGGCGCGCGCCCGACGCGATGCCGCACCTGTACTTCGAGTCGGCCGCGGTCGTCATCACGCTGGTGCTGTTCGGCAAGTGGCTCGAGTCGCGCGCCAAGCGGCAGACCACCGACGCAATCCGTGCCCTCAACGCATTGCGGCCCGACACCGCGCGCGTGCGGCGCGACGGTGCCGAGCACGAGCTGCCGCTGGCGCAACTGCAGCTCGGCGACACCGTGATCGTGCGGCCAGGCGAGCGTATCGCCGCCGACGGCCGCGTGATCGAAGGCGCAAGCCATGTCGACGAATCGCTGATCACCGGCGAGAGCCTGCCAGTGGCCAAGCGCCCGGGCGACAACGTGACCGGCGGCGCCGTCAATGCCGAGGGCCTGCTCGCGTTGCAGGTCACCGCGCTGGGCGCCGAGTCCACGCTGGCGCGCATCGTGCGGCTGGTCGAGTCTGCGCAAGCGGGCAAGGCGCCGATCCAGAGCCTGGTCGACCAGGTCAGCGCGGTGTTCGTGCCGACGGTGATCGGCGTGGCCGCCCTGACCTTCGTCGCTTGGTGGCTGCTCGGTGGCGCAACACCGGCGACCGCGCTGCTGCACGCCGTGGCCGTGCTGGTGATCGCGTGCCCCTGTGCGCTGGGCCTGGCCACGCCCACCGCCATCATGGTGGGCACCGGCCGCGCGGCGCGCTTCGGCATCCTGATCAAGGACGCGCAGGCGCTCGAACTCGCGCACGCGGTGCGTACCGTGGCCTTCGACAAGACCGGCACGTTGACGCAGGGCCGGCCGACCCTGGTGACCGTGGCACCCGCGACGGGCCACACGCGCGAGACCGTGCTCGCCGACGCGGCGGCGCTGCAGGCCGGCAGCGAGCATCCGCTGGCGCGTGCGGTGATCCAGGCCCTGCCCGCCGGCGCCGCGCCGCCGCCGGCCGCCGACGTGCAGGCGCTGCCGGGCCGCGGCATCGGCGGCGTGGTACAGGGGCGCACCCTGCGGCTGGGCAGCCGCTGGTTGATGGCCGACATTGGGGCCGACATCGGGGCCGACACGGCGCCGCTGCGCGCGCAGGCCGAGGCACTCGAAGCCGAAGGCCGCACCGTGTCGTGGCTAGCCGAGCTGCCGGCGAATGCGCCGGCGCGCCTGCTGGGCCTGCTCGCCTTCGGCGACGCGCTGAAGCCCGGCGCTGCCGCCGCGATCGCGCAGCTGAAGGCGCTCGGCGTGAAGACGCTGCTGATCAGCGGCGACAACGCCGGCGCCGCGCGCGCCGTGGGCCGCGCGCTCGGCATCGACGACGTGCACGCCGAGGTGCTGCCCGGCGACAAGGCGGCCGTGGTCGCCGCGCTGCGCGAAGCGCCCGGCGCCGGCAAGGTGGCGATGGTGGGCGACGGCATCAACGACGCGCCAGCGCTGGCCGCCGCCGACGTCGGCATCGCGATGGCCGGCGTCGACGCGGCCGGGCGCACGCTGGGCACCGACGCGGCGATGCAGGCCGCCGGCGTGACGCTGCTGCGCGGCGACCCGATGCTGGTGGCGCACACCATCGAGCTGTCGCGCCGCACGACGGCCAAGATCCGGCAGAACCTGTTCTGGGCCTTCGCCTACAACGTGGTCGGCATCCCGCTGGCCGCGTTCGGCCTGCTGAGTCCGGTACTTGCGGGTGCGGCGATGGCGCTGTCGAGCGTCAGCGTGGTCAGCAACGCGCTGCTGCTGCGGCGCTGGAAGCCGAAGGAGATCTCGTGATGAACATCGGCCAGGCGGCCAGCCTGTCGGCCGTGTCGGCCAAGATGATCCGCCACTACGAAAGCCTCGGGCTGCTGCCCAAGGTGCCGCGCACCGAGGCCGGCTACCGGCAGTACGACGACGCCTCGGTGCACACGCTGCGCTTCATCCGCCGCGCGCGCGACCTCGGCTTCTCGATCAAGGAGATCGAGACGCTGCTCGGCCTGTGGCGCAACCGCCGACGCGCGAGCGCCGACGTGAAACGCATCGCGCAGACGCACGCCGCCGACCTGCAGCGCCGCATCGACGAGATGGCCGCCATGCAGCGCACGCTGCAGCACCTGGCGCATTGCTGCCACGGTGATGCGCGGCCCGACTGTCCGATCCTCGACGACCTGGCCGGTGGCGCGGACGCGCCGCACTAAACCGAGCGGGCGAGGCTGCGGGCGGGCACGCCCTGGCGCTCCCGACGATGGTTGAGCGCAGCGACCGCAGGTCGCGTAGCGAGTTCGGCGGCGCGA
>CALMQI010000396.1 GCA_937871935.1 uncultured Burkholderiales bacterium | reverse complement strand
CGCCGCCGGCGGTGTTCGCGCTGCCGTTCTTCCAGCTGTACTCGTCGATCGGGCTGTTCGACACGCACATCGCGGTCGCTCTTGCACACTGCCTGTTCAATATTCCGCTGGCGGTGTGGATCCTGGAGGGTTTCATGAGCGGCGTGCCGCGCGAGCTCGACGAGACCGCCTTCGTCGACGGTTACCCGTTCTGGAAGTTCTTCATCAGGATCTTCATGCCGACGATCGCCGCCGGCATCGGCGTGGCCTGCTTCTTCTGCTTCATGTTCAGCTGGGTCGAACTGCTGCTGGCCAAGACGCTGACCTCGGTGGATGCCAAGCCGATCGCGGCGACGATGACCCGCACCGCCAGCACATCGGGCTACGAGCTCGGCCTGCTGGCGGCCGCCGGTGCGCTGACCATCGTGCCCGGCGCGGTGGTGATCTGGTTCGTGCGCAACTACATCGCCAAGGGCTTCGCCCTGGGGCGGGTCTGAGGCGGAGGAAGGGCACATGCAACCGATCGTGCAATCGGGGCTGGGCTGGATGGCGTGGACCTGGCAGACCGCGCTGTTCTTCGGCGTCATCGTGCTGCTGCTGGTGCTGATGGGCCTCTGGGAGTGGCGCTCACCCGGCGGCGGGCCGCGTCACGGCATGTTGGGGCTGGCCACCACGCGCGGCGATCGGCTCTTCATCTCGCTGCTGTCGGCCGGCTACGTCCACCTGCTGTGGCTGGCGTTCTTCGGCGTGCCGTTGTGGGGCGCGAGTGCGCTGTCGCTGCTGCTCGCGTGGGTGCTGTTCCGGTATGCCTGAAACCAGGTCCACATCGGCAGGTGCTGTCGATGTGCTCGTCGTCGGCGGCGGCATCAACGGCGCCGGCATCGCGCGCGACCTCGCGGGCCGCGGACTGTCGGTGGTGCTGGTCGAGCAGGACGACCTTGCCGCGCACACCTCGTCGGCGTCGACCAAGCTGATCCACGGTGGCCTGCGCTACCTGGAGTACTACGAGTTCTCGCTGGTGCGCAAGGCGCTGGCCGAACGCGAGGTGCTGCTGCGCGCGGCACCGCACATCATGTGGCCGCTGCGTTTCGTGATGCCGCACGACCCGTCGATGCGGCCGGTGTGGATGATCCGCGCGGGGCTGTTCCTCTACGACCACCTTGCGCGCCGCGAGTGGCTGCCGCCCTCGCGCACCGTGCGCCTCGCCGAACACCCCGCCGGCGCACCGCTGAAGCCACGGTTCGTGAAGGGCTTCGTCTACTCCGACGGCTGGGTCGACGACGCGCGCCTCGTGGTGCTCAACGCGATGGACGCGGCCGCGCACGGCGCCCGCGTGTTCACGCGCACCTGTTGTGTCGAGGCGCACCACGACGCTGGGCTCTGGCACGTGCAGTTGCAGGGCGACGAGGGCGCGCCGCCGGCGTTGCGCGCGCGCTTACTCGTCAATGCCACGGGGCCGTGGGCGGCGCAGTTCCTGCGCGGCGCGCTGGCGCGGCCCGACACCAAGGCGCTGCGCCTCGTCAAGGGCAGCCACATCGTCGTGCCGCAGATCTTCACGCACGACCACGCGTACATCTTCCAGAATGCCGACGGCCGCATCATCTTCGCCATTCCGTACGAGGGCCGCTTCACGCTGATCGGCACCACCGACATCGAGTGGAACGGCGAGGCCACCGCCGTGCGCATCGACGAGACCGAGATTGCCTATCTCTGCGAGCAGGCGAGCCGGTACTTCGCCAAGCCGGTGATGCCGGCCGACGTGCGCTGGTCGTATTCCGGTGTGCGGCCGCTGATCGACGACGAATCGGGCAACCCGGCCGCCGTGACGCGCGACTACCGGCTCGAGCTCACACGCGACGGTGGCGCGCCGCTGCTGTCGGTGTGGGGCGGCAAGATCACCACCTTTCGCAAGCTCGCCGAGGAGGCGGCCGAGCGCATCGGCGAGGCGCTGGCGCGCACCGGACGCGCTTGGACCGAAGGCGCACCCCTGCCGGGCGGTGACCTGTCGGCTTGGATCACGCCGAGCGGCCGGCCGGACACCGACATCACGCGCTTTGCCGAGGCGCTGGCGCGCCGGGCGCCGCGGGTGGATGCGGCCACGCGCGCGCGCTGGGTGCGCAGCTACGGTGCGTTGGCGCAGCACATCCTCGAGCGTGGTGATCTCGGCGCCCAGGTGGCGCCCGGCCTGTACGAGGCCGAGCTGCAGTACCTGCATGAACATGAATGGGCCCGCGGCGCCGACGACGTGCTGTGGCGCCGCAGCAAGCTCGGGCTGCACCTCACGTCCGATGAACGCGACGCCGTGCAGCACTGGTGGCAGCGGCACGCGCGTGCCCACACGGTGCCTGCCACGGTGCACGATCGCCCACGTTGACCGGTCAACAGCCAGGGGCGTCGTGCGCCTCTGCTTGCACCTGAAACCATTGCGCACAGCCCACCCCAGGCCAGTCCGCGTAACGGCCGCGACCATCGTGCGCATTGCACGGCGCGAACCGCTCTCACCCCGCTGAAACACCTGTACGCGCAGGCGGCCCTCACAGTGCCGCGCGATGGATTGGCGCCAAGTCGCGTGGGTCTCGCGCGCGCTGCTCGCAGCGCTGCCCTTGCTCGGGCTCGCCGCCTGCGGCAGCCTGTGGCCTCCCGCTGCGCCACCCGCTGCACCTCCGGCCACGGCGCCGGCCACGCAGGCCGCCACAGCACCTTCGCCGCCACAAGCCGCGCCGCCGCCGAAGGTGGCGAAATCGGCGCCAACGCCGGAGCCGGTGGATGCGAACCCGCGCGTGCAGCGCCTGCTCAGCGGTCCGCCGAACCACAGCTACGAGATCAAGGGCGAGACCTACGTGCCCGACGACAGCGATGTGCCGTTGCGCGAGGTGGGTCTGGCCTCCTGGTACGGCCACCCGTTCCACGGCCGGCGCACGGCCAACGGCGAGGTCTACGACATGAACACGATGACGGCCGCGCACAAGACGATGCCGCTGCCGAGTTATGCCCGCGTGCGCAACCTCAACAACGGCCGCGAGATCATCGTGCGCGTCAACGACCGCGGGCCGTTCTACCCCGGCCGCGTGATCGACTTGAGCCGCGCCGCCGCGCGCAAGCTGCGCATCACCGGCCTGGGCAGGGTGGAGGTCGAGCGCATCACGCACGACGAGATCCGCAGTGGCGCCTGGCGCGACCGCCGCCTCGGTGGTGCAGCATCGCCGCAGCCTGCGCGCCGCTCGGCGCAGGCCGCGCGCTTGCCGGTGAAGTCCGCGCCGCAGGCCGCGCGGCAGAGCGGCAGCTCGCGCGTGGCCGACGCGCGCTGAGCATCACGCGCGAAGCGACGGCGGTTCGCCGGCGCCCGCAGGCTATGCTTGCACGCTGACACCCCGGCCGATGTCCGGCGCGGGCATCGATGGTTTGCCCGCGCACCGACACCATGTGGACCGGCACCCTGTTTGCGCTCGCCGCCGGCCTCATGTGGGGGCTGGTGTTCGTCGGCCCGCTGCTGCTGCCCGAATACCCGGCGGCATTGCAGTCCTTCGGTCGTTACCTGGCCTTCGGGCTGATCGCGCTGCCGCTCGCCTGGCTGGACCGCGCAACGCTGCGCACGCTGACACGGGCCGACTGGATCGAGGCCGGCAAGCTCGCGCTGGTAGGCAACATCGTCTACTACCTGTTCCTGGCCAGTGCGATCCAGCGTGCCGGCGGGCCGCTGCCGACGATGATCATCGGCACGCTGCCGGTGGTGATCGCCATCAGCTCGAACCTGCGCGACCATGCGCGCGACGGCCGGCTGCGGTGGCGCGCGCTCGCACCGTCGCTGCTGCTGATCGCCGCCGGCATCGGCTGCGTCAATCAGGCCGAGATCGTGGCGCTGCGCGCCGACCCGCGGGCCGACCTCGAGCGTTACGCGATCGGCGCCGCACTCGCGATCGGCGCCGTGGTGTGCTGGACCTGGTACCCGCTGCGCAACGCCGACTGGCTGCGCGCGCATCCGGGTCGCCCTGCGCGGGGTTGGGCCACCGCGCAGGGCGTGGCGACACTGCCGCTGGCGGCGCTGGGTTTCGTGTTGTGGTGGGGCTGGAGTGCGACGCAAGGCGGCGACTTTGCGTTGCCGTTCGGGCCGAGACCGGGTTTCTTCCTGATGCTGATGTTCTCCATCGGCCTCTTCGCGTCATGGCTCGGCACGTTGTGCTGGAACGAGGCCAGCCAGCGCCTGCCCACCACGCTGGCAGGCCAGCTGATCGTGTTCGAGACGCTGTCGGCGCTGGCCTATGCATTCATGCTGCGTGGCCGCGTGCCCGAGCCGCTCACGTTCGCCGGCATTGCGATGCTGGTGGCCGGCGTGGCGTGGGCGCTGCGCGCAAGGCCGCAATCACTGGCTGTCGAGGGTCACGCCGCATGAGCACGCCGGGCCGTTCCCAAGTGCTCATCCCGGAGCGCGCAGCGCGCAGGGCATTTCAATGGGCGATGCGTTTTGCCGCTCACGGCTGAACGACGAAATCGCTCGCCGACTCGAGATGCAGGCCGCGGCGCGCGAACTTCACCTCCAATCGGTACGGGCCCGGTGGCGCCTGGGGCGGGATGCCGACGAACACGTCGAGCGACCAGCGGCCGGGCTTCAGCGTGTAGGGCGCGCTGTCCTCGAACAGCGTACGCCCCTCGCGAGTGAAGCGCCGTGTCAGCGTGCCCGGTGGATCGTCGCCGCTCAGCGGGCACGACGCGATCACCAGCCGATGGTTGATTTCGCGGCCCGCTCGCGGGCGCTCGGGCAGCACGCTGCTCGATTCGAACTTCGCCGTTGCGGTGCCTTGTGCGCCGCAGCCGAGTTCGCGCGCGACGCGGCTGCCGTCGGCGAGGTTCGTCTCGCCACGCAATCGCGCCTTCGAAACCACGATCTGCGTGTAGTCCTCTGCCTTGCGCAGCAGTGGTGCCGCGCTCTGGCAGCCGGCGAGCAGCACGGTCAGTGCGGTCAATGCAGAGGCGGCCGTGGCAGAACGGGCGATCGAAAGACTCGGGGTCATGGCGGTTCTCCTTGCGCGGGCTGAAGCGCTCGCTTCGGCCCTCGATAACCATAGGCGCAGGCTGCCCGCGAAACGGATCACGTCGATGGCCCCTCGGGTTTCGGGGCCAACGGCCGCTGCGCGGCGTCGAAAAGGTGCGGCGCCCAACGCAACAAGTCCGCGCGCAGCGTTCCGCGCCGCCAATGGGCCATGAACGGCGACAGCAGGACCAGCCGGCCCGTGGCCAGATGATCGACGTCGACGAACAGCGCAGCGGCTGTGCGCGGCATCGACGCGCCAGTGAACCGGGTCGACCAGTACAGCAGGCGGCTGTGCGTGCCCGGCCGCCTGAGCCACAACCCCTGCGCGCCGGGAGCCACGTCCAGCGAGCACACGTTGTGCCAATCGCTGCGGATCGTGTAGCCGAACTGGTGGTGCGCGACGCCTGCCGGCGTGAGCACGAGGCGCGAGTGCCAAGCGATCGCCTGGAACGCGAGCATCACCAGCGAGAACAGCGCTGCGGCGACGCCGAACGCGTGGGCTTCGTCGGTCGAGGTGCGTTCACCGGCCGCCAGCCACAGCAGCGGCATGACGATGGCGAGCCACAGCAGCGGCAGCAGGCACAGACGCGCCGCGCCGAGGTGGTAGACGCGGCGATCCTCGCGCGGCGAATCGGCAGCCACGGCGGCCGGCCGGCGCGCCGCCCGTTCAGCGTCAATGTTTGACATACCAGCCGTTGCTCTGCGTCGGCTTCGGATCAGGCTTCGAATCGGAGGGCGTCGCGACGCGAGACGGTGTCACGGGCGCCGCTTCGACCTTCGGTCCGACCGGCGAACGCTCGACGCTGACGCGCGGTTTCGGCGTGGGTGGCGTCACGAAAGCCGTCGGCGCGGGTTTGGCTTCGGCGGGCGTCGGGGCGGGCACCAGCACGGGCACGGCCACAACGGGCGTCGTCGCGATCGACACGGGCGCGGTGCCCGACCGATCCGTCGCCACCGGAACAGCGACAGTGGGCGTTTCGGTCGCCGGCAACGTCGCGGCGCGCCACGCCGCCGGAGCGCTGCAACACCATGCGTAAACGCTCAGCGTGAAGGCGGCACAGAGACCACCAACCGTGACCGCTGCGACGCCGGCCAGACCCGGGTTGCCACGCAACCAAGGCCCCCAGGCCTGCCAACCCCCGCCGCGCGGCAACTCGAGCCATGACAGCACCGAGTGCAGCGCGGGCCGCAGCGCCGGAAGCGCGCGCGCCAAGCGGGCGAACGGTCGGGGCCGCGGGTGGCTCGGCTCCGGCAGCGTCGCGCCGCCGCCGACCGCGGCCAGCAGCGCGGCGCGAAACGCCTGCGCGTCGGCGAAACGATCGGCAGGCTGCTTGGCCAGCGCGCGCAAGATGATCGCCTCCAGCGCGCCCGGCAGCTCGGCGACATGCGCACCGGGCCGCGGCGGCGCCTGCTCGGCGTGCGCGCGCATCAGCGCGTAGTCCGAGCTGGCGTCGAACGGCAGCTCGCCGCTGACCATCTCGTAGAGCACGCAGCCGAGCGCGTACAGGTCCGAGCGCGCATCGGCCGCTTCGCCGCGCACGATCTCGGGCGCGATGTACTCCAGCGTTCCCACCAGCGTGCCGGCGCGCGTCTGTCGGCCCTTGGCCAGCACACGCGCGATGCCGAAGTCCATCACCACGGTGCGGCCCTCGCCGTCGATCATCAGGTTCGCGGGCTTCAGATCGCGATGCACGACGCCGAGCACATGGGCGTGCTCGAGGGCGAGCAGCACGTCGGCGGCCACCGCCGCGGCCTCGCGCCACGGCAGCCTGCCGCGCTCGCGCAGCACCGCCTCCAGCGTACGGCCGCGGATGTACTGCATCGCGATGTGGTGCCGCTCGCCGTCGCGAAAGAACGCATACACCGCGGCGATGTGCCGGTGGTGCAGCCTGGCCAGCGCGATCGCCTCGACGCGAAAGCGCTCGACCAGCTCCGCGCGCGCACCCATCTCCGGGCGCAAGGTCTTCAGCGCGACCTCGCGTTCGAGCATCGTGTCGACAGCGCGAAACACCTCGCCCATGCCGCCTTCGCCCAGGCGCTCGAGCACCTTGTAGGGACCGACCAGACGCTCAACGGTGTTCATGACGACACTTCGACGTCGTGTCGCGTGCGGCGGGCGCTGCGCGTGGGACCTGCCGGCGGCAGCACCTGCAGCACGCCGATCGACAGGTTGTCGTTGGCGCCATGGCGCAGCGCAGCGTCGAAGATCGCGCGCATCGCGTCCTTCGGCGAGCCGGCGGCGAGCAGCTGCTGCAGCTCGGCGTCGCCGACCACGTCGTGAACACCGTCGCTGCACAGCAGGAAGCGGTCGCCGTGCGCGAGCGCGATCGGCCCTTCGACATGCGGCGACGGGATCGCAGAGTGCGTGCCTACCGCCTGCGTCAGCACTGAATGGTCCTCGTGCCCGGCGGCCTCGTCGCGATCGATCAGCCCGCGGTCGAGCAGCGCGCGCACCAGCGTGTCGTCGCGGGTCAATTGCGCCAGCGTGCCGTCGCGCCAGTGGTACAGCCGCGAGTCCCCGACCCACGCGAACGACATTCCGGCTTCTGCCGGCGCGACGAGCAACAACGTCGTGCCCATGCCCTGGTACTGCGGCTGCTGTTGTGCATGCGTGTACACCGCCTCGTTGGCGGCCACCAGCGCGCGGTGCAGCTGCGCCACCGTGTCGGCCACCGGCTCGGCGAAGCGCGCCAGCGCTGCCTGCACCGCGAGCCGGCTCGCCAGCTCGCCGGCCTGATGGCCGCCCATGCCATCGGCCAGCGCCACCAGCACAGCGCGGTCGGCGCGGCCCGCGCGCGGCGCGACCAGCGAGGCGATGTAGTCCTCGTTGTGCTCGCGCACCGGGCCGGTCTCGGTGTGCAGTGCGAGCGCGATGTCGTAGTCGAGCACCGGCTCCGGCTTCGGTGCGAGGCGCGAGAAGAAGACTCTCATCTTCGATCCCCTCTTCGATTGGTTCGGCGTCCGGTTCAGCGCTGGCTGACGGCCGCGCGGGTCGGGTCGAGCAGTTCGAGGCCATAGCGGATCGGCACCGCGCCCGTCAGCGTCGCAAGTCCGGCCGAGCCCACGGTGCTGAAGATGCCGATCACCTTGCCGTCGGCGTCGAACACCGGGCCGCCGCTGTTGCCCTGGCCGGTGGAGTTGATGCTCATCTCGAACATGTCGCCGGTGCTCGACACGTACCTGCCCGACTGCGCGGTCTGTTTGCCGCGCACGACCTTGCTGACGATGCCCTGGTTGACCGACACCTCGGGCACGAGCGCCACGTCCTGCGCCTTCATCATCGCGTCGGCCGAGCTGGTGACCACGTACGACACCGACGACACCCCGGGATAACCGAGCACCGCGACCGCGTCTCCGGAGGAAAGCGTGTCGTAACTGTCGCGCATCTCCACCTTCCTCAGGATGCCGGTGCCGGCCTCGACCTTGATCAGCGCCACGTC
>CALMQI010000395.1 GCA_937871935.1 uncultured Burkholderiales bacterium | reverse complement strand
TGGTGCTGGCCGAACGCGGCTCGCACCTGGACGGCGAATACCGGGTGGTGCAGGTCCGCCCTGGCGTGACCCGCATCCCGGTGCTGTGGACGCGCCTGCGCACCCCGAACGGCGTGACGGTGGACCTGGACTCACCCGGTACCGGTGCCCTCGGCGAAAGCGGCATCGGCGGCTACGTGGACAACCGTTGGCCAGAGCGCATCGGTGCCGCCATGCTGGTGTCGTTGATCGACGACGCCGTGAAGATGGTGGCGACCGACTCCAACCCCGCGACTGGCAGCACGACCGTGTTGCTCCCAAGCACGACCGCAGCCGGCTCGAAGCTGGCCGAGAAGGTGCTCGAAGCGACGATCAATATCCCGCCGCTGCTGTACCAGAACCAGGGCAGCGTCGTGGGCGTCTTTGTCGCCCGAGATGTCGACTTCTCGAAGGTTTACGCACTGGAGCCGCGATGAGCAGCGCGGCCGTATTGAAGGCTGTCCCGTCGGTCCTGCGGTCCGATGCCACCGTCACCGAGTTCCTGCAGCCGATCCGCGGAATGCTCGATGACAGCCGCGTCAATGAGCTGTGCGTGAATCAGCCCGGCGAGGTCTTCGTTGAACGCGCCGGCGCGTGGCAGCGCCACGAGATCCCTGCGTTCACCTTTCGGCACTGCCAAAGCCTGGCCACCGCGATCGCGACGCTGACCGGCCAGCACACCAACGAACAGAACCCGCTGCTCAGCGCCGCCCTCTCGACGGGCGAGCGCGTGCAGATCGTCCAACCCAGCGCGACGCCGGCCGACCAGATCGGCGTGTGCATCCGCAAGCCCTCGATGCAGGTGCGCCGGCTGGAGGACTTCGCCTCCCAAGGCCTGTTCGGACGGGTACGGGAAACCCGCCGTGACCTGGAACCATTCGAGCGCGAGCTGCTGGAGCTGAAAGCCCAAGGCAAGTTCGTCGAATTCTTTCGCTTGGCCGTCCAGTCGCACCAGACGATGGTGGTGGCGGGCAAGACTGGCTCGGGCAAGACCACCTTCATGAAGGGCTTGGTCGAGGAAGTCCCGGTCACCGAGCGACTCATCACCATCGAGGACGCGGCCGAGCTGACCCTGCCCAGCCACCCAAACAAGCTGCACCTCTTCTATTCGAAGGGGGGGCAAGGCGCCAGTGCGGTGTCTGCCAAGTTGCTGCTGGAGGCTTGTCTTCGCTTGCGCCCGGACCGCATCTTCCTCGCCGAGATGCGCGGCGAGGAAGCTTTCTACTTCCTGCGCCTTGCAGCCTCGGGACACCCGGGCAGCGTGACGAGTGTTCACGCCGGCAGTTGCGAACTCGCATTCGAGCAGATCTCCCTGATGGTGCGGGAGTCGGCGGGTGGTGGCGGGATGACTATGCCGGAAATCAACCGTCTGGCGCGTTCGGTGATCGATGTCGTGGTGCACTTCGGGGTCGATGCCGGTGGCCGCTTCATCAGCGGCATCCACTACGACCCGAACGCCCGTTGGCGGGAGGCGGCATGACGGCCACCCGTGAGGCCCCAGGCGCGCGGGTAGCCCGCGCTGCGAAGGCTGGCCAGGTGTCGGCCACCACGAAGCGTCTGCTGATCGCTCTGGGCGTCGCCACCTACCTCGGTGCCACCGCAGCGGCCACGGTCTATGGCAGCGCTGCGCTCTACATGCTGTTCCATACGCAGCGCCCTGCCGGCATCACGGCCGGCACGATGTCGGCCTTCTGGTCGGAATACTCGGCCGATCCCAAGGAGCGCAAGAAGCTCCAGCTGGCCTTGATGGTCCCGCCGTTCGTGCTGCTGTTGCTGGTGCCCATGGGCATCGCAGCCGCGACACAGAAGCGCCGCGAGCTGCACGGTTCAGCGCGCTTCGCCAGCGCCATCGAGGTGCGGGACGCCGGGCTGCTGGGCGAACAGGGAATCATCGTCGGCAAGTACCGGGATCGCTTCCTCACACTGCCCGGCAAGCAGTCGGTGATGCTCAGTGCACCGACCCGCAGCGGCAAGGGTGTGGGCGTGGTCGTGCCGAACCTGCTGGCCTGGCAGGACAGCGCCGTGGTCGTCGACATCAAATCAGAAAACTGGGCGATCACGGCGGGGTTTCGGGCGGCGCACGGCCAGGCCGTCTATGCGTGGGCGCCCTTCGCCGAAGACGGCCGCTCCCATCGCTGGAACCCGCTCAGCGCGATCCGGCTCGCCGATCGCCATGTCGTCGGCGACACGCTGGCCATCGCTCAGGTCCTCTACCCAACCGACGTGAAGAGCAGCGGCACCGAAGGCTTCTTCAACGACACAGCGCGCAACCTGTTCCTCGGCCTCGCCCTGTACCTGGTCGAGACACCCGAGCTGCCGCGAACGATTGGCGAAATCCTGCGGCAGTCGAGTGGCCAGGGGCAGCCGATCAAGCAGCATCTGCAACGCCTGATGCAGCAGCGCATGGAGGGTTGCTCGCATCCGAAGGGGCCGCTGTCGGACGCCTGCGTCGATGCCTTGATGCGGTTCCTCTCCACCAGCGACAACACGCTATCGAGCATTCTGGCCACGCTCAACGCTCCGCTGACGGTCTTCAGCGATCCGCTGGTGGATGCGGCCACGAGCGGCGATGACTTCTCTGTGGCCGATGTTCGCCGACAGCGCATGACGGTGTATGTCTGCATCCCGCCGAACCGCCTCGCTGATGCGCGTGTGCTGTTGAACCTGTTCTTCGCGCAGCTCATCAACCTGAACACGGCCGAACTGCCCGAGCACAACCCGGCGCTCAGGCACCAGTGCCTGGTGTTGTTGGACGAGTTCACTGCGCTCGGCCGCATCAACATCCTGAACGCCGCCGTGGGCTACCTCGCCGGCTACAACCTGCGCCTGGTGACGGTGATTCAGGCGGTCAGCCAGCTCGAATCGGTCTACGGTCAGCACGACGCCCGCACCTTCGCAACCAACCATGCGCTGCAGGTGCTGTATGCGCCGCGCGAACAGCGTGACGCCAACGAATACAGCGAGATGCTGGGCACGTTCACCCAGCAGGAGAAGAGCCGCGGCCGGTCCAGCAGTTCAGGCGCGAAGGGCGGCGGCAGCTCGCAGTCGACGAACGAAAGTTCGCAGCGGCGCGCACTCTTGCTGCCCCAGGAGTTCAAGGAACTGGGCGTGGACCGCGAAGTGCTGATCCTGGAGAACTGCAAGCCGATCCTGGCCGACAAGATCCGCTACTACACCGACCCGGTGTTCATGGCCAGGCTCATGCCAGCCCCTGAACTGCCCGAGCTCGATCTCGCCACCCACCGGGCTCGGGTTGAGCACCGCGTGCGCCTGGCCGGCGACGACGAAGAGTTCGCCCTCGACCAGATCGCGGTTGACTTTCACGGTCTGCCCCAGCTGGATGCCGACGCCTCACCCGAGCAGGTGCAGTCCTTCGTCACCGGGTTCTTCGAGGCGCTTGAATCGGCTTCGGCGCAGTCACCAACTCAGTTCAACCTGGAGCCGGCACTCGCCGCGTAACGGTCATGTCAATCCAAGCAACGATCCACAAGGGCATCGAGACCGCGCACACCACCTGCTGCATCGTCATCGGTGCGCTGCTGCTCGCCTCGTGTTCGTCGCCACCAAAACCCCCGTCGGTGGACGAATCGACCAAGCGCCCGGTGAACGCAAAAACGGCAGTCGATCTGAAGGCCTGCCAAGGCGATCTGAGCCGATCGACCATCCTTGTGTCGGAACTGGCGCGCGCCGGCATCGTCACCGCTGCTTTGAACAAACCGAATCCGACTGGCGCGGGGACCAGCATGGCACCGTCAAGCCCCACCATCGAGGCCGCAAGCGGCAATCTTGTCGCCGTGGTGCCCTTCGGATTGGGCTCGGCGTCGTGGGGTGTCGAACAAGCGGACGCCGCCGCACTGGTGCGGCGCGCCAGGAGCGCTGCGGTGGTCATGATTCGTGGTCGCACCGACGCGTCCGGCGACTCGTTGCAGGAAACAGCGCTGGCTCGCCGGCGCGCCGAATCTGCGGCCGACTTCCTTCATTCCGCAGGCGTGCCCCGTGAGAAGCTTCGACTGACCTGGCAAGGCGCGGGCGATCCGGTCGCCGGACTCGGGGCCTCGGAGCGTGGGCAGAGTCGACGCGTAGAGATCGAGTTCTATGCCTCGACGCCCACGCTCGTCAGCGTGCGCATGAATGGAACGTCGGCAACCGACCGTGCGCGTTCGGACACGGCGGCGAGCCTCTGATGAGCACCGAACCCGCCGCCATGTTGCCCGACCAGGCGTCGGAGCTGAAGAACACCAATGTCGTCCAGACCAGCCTTCAGGCGCGATCGGCCGAACTGCACAACTTCGGTGATCACTCGATGTCGCGTGAGCAGGCCGGCGAGGCGGTACTGACGGACCTGGATACGCTCAGGACATTGAAGGGCCGCGAACGCACCACGGCCGCGGGGACGATGGGTCGGATCGCCGAGTCTCAACGCGCCTACGGCGAAGCCTTGGCCGAGACCAACCCCATCGTGTCTGACCAAGCGCTGGCCACCGCTGAGCAAGAGCGCGAGGCCGTTGGCCGCGCGCAAACCGAATACCGGCAGTCCCCGGAAGGCATCGCGGCAGCACCGCAAGCCGACAAGCTTCGCGAAGCTGTTCGTGTCGCCGAGGTTCAGCACGATGGCTGGCGTGCAGAGCGCTCGTATGCTGAGCTCGGTCCGGTGGTCGCGGACAGAGTGACGGCGACCGATGTGCAGGTCCTCAAAGGCATCGAGGGTCGCCATGACGGATTGCAGGCGGTGCCGGCTGGAGCGCTCGACATCACGGCGGCGCGCGAGGCGGCGCGGCAAGATGTGGTTGCGATGAACACCTTCGCCGACAAGGGCCTGAGGGATCGCGCAGCTGGGATGATGGGCGACACGGCCGACCAGCACCAGACATACAAGGCAGCACTCATTGAGGTGGGGCCCGGCTATGCCAGCCTGGCTGACCGAGCCTTCGCAGACGATCAACAAAAGTCGGCTGCAAAGGAAGACCGCAAATCGCTCGAGTTCGCCGACCGCCGAAACGATGCGGCGCAGGAAATTGCCACCCGCTACGCGAACATGAAGCAAGCAGGCTTGTCCGTGAAGGACCTGCAAGGCTCGGCGGTAGACCGGCTTGCGGTCATGGACAGCCGCGCCCTGTTGTTGCTCGAAGGGCAACCGCCGCACGCTCGCGAGGGCGAGGCCAGGGCGCTCGTCGCGGAGAGCATGAAGAGTGACGCGTACCGCGCCACGTTCACCCGCGAAACGGCCGAATGGACGATGTCGGACGCTGGCCGCCAGCTGGCCGGTTCGGCAAGCGTTGCGAAGATCGATGCGCGGGAACAAACCGCTGCGGCGCCCACAGTCCCAGCGGAACAGAAGCAGTCTTCAAAGGACACTGTTGCACCCGACAGGGAAGGCACCGGCTCGAACTCGATGCGCTCGGAAGGCCACACGAGTGAGAAGCGCCGCGCCATCCCGCCGCTCGAAGATCGCTTCAACATCGTGAAGAGCGGGCTGGTTGCGAAGGAATACCACTTCCGCGACCAGGCCGGGAAGGTGGCCTTCACTGAAAAGATGTTCAGCCTCAACACCACCAGCGAGAGCCCGGCGGCAATCAAGGCCATGGTCGAGCGGGCCGCAGAGCGTGGCTGGGAAACTGTGAGCCTCAAGGGCCCGCCCGAGTTTGTCAGGCAGGGCTGGATCGCGGCCAACGCTCACGGCCTCAAGGCTGTGGGTCACACACCGACACCAGGCGACCGGGAGGCCGTCGCGAAGGAACGGGCTCGGCTTGAAGTCGGCCCAGCGGCCGAGGGGGCTCAACGGCAGGGCGATTCCATCACCAGGGTTCAGGCAGAACAGGTCGAGCAAACTGAAACCGGCAATGGAGGCCGAAGCGCATCGGCACTCAGCGGTCGTCGCCAGCTAGCCGCCGCGATCGAGAAAGCGCTGCTCGACGGCAAGGTGTCACCAGAGATCCGCGGCCAGGTGCACGACATGATGGCCGCCGAGGGTGCCCGGCGGATGGCGCGGGGCGATCGGATCAAAGTGCCGGTGTACGACGCACCGGCACCGCGAGCCCGCGCCAAGACGATCTCAGCAGGCCCTCAACGGGTCGGCGATCGGGAAAGGTCCCGTTGAGTAGAACGCGCGAGTCTGCTCCCGCAGCACTCATTGGTCGGGAGGCGCGTGCAGCTTGCTACCCGAACCTCGCTTTTGGTCGGCCAAAATGCCTACTCGAACTGTCGATCGCTCGCGTCGCGCCGGCGTTCCAACACTAAACAATAGCTTTCCTGGTCAGATGTGGCTGGGTGCCCGCCCGCCGCAATCGGCTCTGGTGGCTTGCGAAAAATCGATGTCACGTACCTGCTTCTGCGTTGGTTCAAACGGATGCTTCTCGCGCTCCTTGCTGCCGAGGAAGGCACGTTCGTGGTATCCGACGAGCAGTGCGTCTTTGTATCTTTCAGATACCTGTCAGGTACTGCCGGTGCATGTGCTCAAGCAGGGCGAACTGTTCGATGTACGGGATGAAGTTGAATCCGAACTTCGTCATGCGCGAGTTCCAACGCAGCGACACCGTCACGTCGGATGCCCGCGACGGCAAGGGCATTACTGGCGTGATCGTGCGCATCGATCAACGCACCGGCATCGCCACCTCCGACGGCGTAAAGAGGACCTCGAGGCCGCGCTAAGACGCAGACCGCCCAAGAAGTCGCTCAAGCGCAGGCAGGTCGTGGAACGAATGATCGGACATAGACGGCCGGCGGCCTGCTGGACAGGAAGTGCCTCAAGGGCGCGCTGGCCGACGCGATGCGCGCAATCCCGTGCGGGGCTAGGCACAACCTGAAAATGGTCTAGGCGCACCTGCTGGCGCCCTCATCGCGCAACTCGTCTTGCCACTTTAGATCACAGCACCGCTGCCTCGCCCATCACGTCGACTTGCCGTGATCTGAGTACGAGTTGTTCAGGGCCGGCTACTTCGGTCGAAGTGGGACATTGTTGGGCCAGATTGACACCTTGCCGTCCCGATCGCCCTGCCGCCCCCTCAAAGGAACGGGTGCAACGCGCCCATCATGTCGCGGAAGTCTCGATAGAGTTTCGACCACCCACGTGCGAAGGCAAGCAGCAGCTGTACGCGGCACTCGTTCGATTGATCGAACATCGTTTGATGCAACATTAAACTGAGGAGACTAGCTTCAAAGTATTGCCTCGTCCAGCAGTTCGACCCAGTGCTTCACCGGGGTCGCGGTGCCGGTCTGCAAATGCTGGATGCAACCGATGTTTGCAGAGACGATAGTCTGCGCTTCGAGTGGCGCGAGGTTGGCGAGCTTGCGGTCGCGCAGCTGGTAGGCCAACTCCGGCTGCAGCACGGAATAGGTACCGGCCGAACCGCAGCACAGGTGGCTCTCGTTGGCCGCCACGCGCACGTCGAAGCCGAGTGCGTTCAGGTGGGTCTCGACACCGCCGCGCAACTGTTGCCCGTGTTGAAGCGTGCACGGCGGATGAAACGCGAGCTGCGTGGCGACGCCGCGCAGCCGCAGTCGGTGTTTCAGGCGCGGCACCAAGTCGGGCAGCAGCTCGCTCAGATCGCGCGTGAGTTCGCCGACGCGCTTCGCCTTATCGGCGTAGGCCGGGTCGCGCGCGAGCGCGTGGCCGTATTCCTTCACGGTAACGCCGCAGCCGGAGGCGTTCATCACGATCGCCTCGAAGCCGCCGCCCTGGATCAGCGGCCACCACGCGTCGATGTTGCGGCGCATGTCCTTCAGCCCGCCCTCGCGGTCGTTCAGGTGCGTGCGAATCGCGCCGCAGCAGCCGGCCTCGTCGGCCACCACGGTCTGGATGCCGGCGGCGTCGAGCACGCGCGCCGTTGCGCTGTTGATGTTGGGCCGCATGGCGGGTTGCACGCAGCCCATCAGCATCAGCACCTTGCGCGGATGCGTGCGCGTAGGCCACTGATGCGCGCGCTCGTCCGCTGGCGCGGGCGCCTTGTTCTTGAGCGATGCAGGCAGCAGCGGCCGTACCAACTGGCCGAGCTTCATCGCCGGCGCGAACAGCGGCGAAGGCAGGCCTTCCTTCAGCAACCAGCGCACCGCGCGTTCGCGTTTCGGGCGCTCGACGCGGGCGTCGACGATCGGCCGCACGATGTCGATCAGGTTGCCGTACTGCACGCCTGACGGGCAGGTGCTCTCGCAGTTGCGGCAGGTGAGGCAGCGATCCAGGTGCAGTTGTGTGCTGCGCGTGACGGGCGCGCCTTCAAGCACCTGCTTCATCAGGTAGATGCGGCCGCGCGGACCGTCGAGTTCGTCGCCGAGCAACTGGTAGGTCGGGCAGGTGGCGGTGCAGAAGCCGCAGTGCACGCACTTGCGCAGG
>CALMQI010000394.1 GCA_937871935.1 uncultured Burkholderiales bacterium | reverse complement strand
GACGCTTGCGGCGTTGAACCCGATCCTGATGATGTCGTTGAAGGTGCTGCCCAGCACGGTATCGAAGCCTATTCCACCGTCGATGCTGTCGAGACCGCCGTCGCCGATCAGCGTGAACAGGTCGTCGCCAAGGCCGCCGACCAGGATGTCGGCACCGCTGGTTCCTTGCAGCGTCAGATTTGGTACGCCGGTCACGTCCACCGATACCTTGGCGGTCGAGAGCGCTCCACTGCTGTCGGCGACGGTGTAGTAGAAGAAGCCCGCCGCGACATAGTCCTCGGGTATGCCATGTAGATTTTGGTTCACCACGAATTGCACGCTGCCGTCGGCCTGGAGCGTCGCGTTGCCGCTGGACCCGTCACTGACGGATATGATGGTCAACGTATCGCCATCGGTATCGGTGTCGTTGGCGAGGAGTTCGGATGCGGCGATCGTCAGCGTGGCCCTCGACAGCGTCGCGAAGCCGGGGTCGTCGGCGGCCACGGGTGCGCGGTTTTGCGCTGCGATCGTGAGGGTGAACTGGTGCGCCGCCGACGCCAGGCCGTCGGTCACCGAGACGCGGATAGCCAGGTCTCCGAAAAAGTCAGAAGGCGGGGCGCCGCTGAAGTGCCCGGTGATGGGATCGAATACGAGCCAGGACGGCAAGGGCGCGCCGTCGCTGCGTGACGCGGACACCAGGAGCCAGTCATCATCGGCATCGCCGAATATCCCAGCCGGCAATGTGAAATCGACGGGGGAATTGGCCGCCACAGCGTAGTCCGACACGGTTCCGATGGCGACCGGCGCCGTATTGGGAACGACATCGACGGTCGCCGTAGCCGAGGCTGTGCCGCCGGAGGGATCGGCGATCGTATATCGGAAGGTCACGATTCCCTGGTGCCCTTCCGCCGTGACGATGCTTATCGTGCCATCCGGCTCCAGCGTCACTGTGCCTCCCTCGGCACTGTCGACGGAGATGATGGACAACGCATCGCCGCCGGCATCACGATCGTTGGCCAAAAGAACCGAACCTTGAAGCGTACCCACGGGGCTGGCCACGACGATCAGGTCGTCGGCCATGGCCTGCGGAGGATCGTTGGCGATGATCGGCGCGAGCGCTCCCAGCGTGCCGAAGATCGCGACCGCGAAAGCGGCGCCCATGTCGCGGAAGGTCTCGTAGGTGACCTGCCATTCGCCGTCCCACTTGATCGCGTACTGGCGGTACGGGTCACCCGGCTGTGAGATCCAGTACTCGCCGATCGCACCAGTATTCGGCAATGCCGAAGCCTGCAGTCGCGAGCGGATCGCCGCCAGGCCATAGAGCGGCGAGTCGGTGCCGCCGGCGACATCGCCGATCACGTAGCTCACGCCCTGCAGGTCCTTGGTGAAAAGCGGCTTGTCGATCACGCCGCGCTCCACGCGTACCAATTCCGACAGCGGCACCAGCTGGCCGCTGGCCGCTCGCAGCGGCAAGGCCAGCAGCGCGTCGAGCCCGATCTGCGCGTCGCGCGGCAGTTGCAGCCGCACCGGCACCGGGTACTTGGACTGGCCGTCGTGCAAATAGGCCGCATCGGTGCCCGACAGTGCGGCGTGCACCGTCTGCGCCACCTGCGACACCGCGATGCCAAGCGACTCGGCACGCTGACGCTGCACGCGGATGAAGGCGCGCGGCGCGTCTTCCTTCAGCGAGCTGTCCACACCCACCACCGTCGGCGTGGCGGCGAACGCGGCGGCCAGCCGCTGCGCCAGCTGCTGGCGGCCGGCCTCGTCGGGGCCGTAGACCTCGGCCACCAGCGGGCTCAGCACCGGCGGCCCGGGCGGCACCTCGACCACCTTGATGCGCGCCTTGAACGGCGCCGCGATCTTCTCGAGCTCCGGTCGCAGCCTTTGCGCGATGGCATGGCTCTGCTCGGCCCGGTGGGCCTTGTCGACGAGATTGACCTGCAGGTCGCCGAGCTCCGCCTCGGCGCGCAGGAAGTACTGGCGCACCAGGCCGTTGAAGGTGATGGGGGCCGCCGTGCCGGCATAGGCCTGCAGGTCGCGCACCTCAGGCTGCCGGGCCAGGAAGCCGCCCATCGCCTGCAACGCGGCGGCCGTGTCTTCGAGCGGCGTGCCGGCCGGCATGTCGACGACGACCTGGAATTCCGACTTGTTGTCGAACGGCAGCATCTTCAGCACCACCGCCTGCACCGCCGCCAGCCCCACGCTCAGCAGCAGGACGGCAACGATGCCGCCGGCCAGCAGCCAGCGCTTGCGGGCACTCAACAACAAGGGCATCAGCAGCCGCTGCGACAGGCGCTGGGTCAGCTGCTGCAGGCGCCCGGTGGCGCTGGCCGCGGCGTGACCGCCGCCGGCGGCGTGCGGCTTCATCAGCTTGAGCGCCAGCCAGGGCGTGACGGTGAAGGCGATCGCCAGCGACAGCGCCATGCCGAGTGACGAGTTGATCGGGATCGGGCTCATGTACGGCCCCATCAGGCCCGACACGAACGCCATCGGCAGCAGCGCGGCGATCACGGTCAGCGTGGCCAGGATCGTCGGCCCGCCGACCTCGTCCACCGCCGCCGGGATGATCTCGCGCAACGGTTTGCCCGGCTCGAGCTGCTGGTGGCGATGGATGTTTTCCACCACCACGATCGCGTCGTCGACCAGGATGCCGATCGAGAAGATCAGCGCGAACAGCGACACCCGGTTCAGCGTGAAGCCCCAGGCCCACGATGCGAACAGCGTGGCCGTCAGCGTGAGGATCACCGCCGCGCCGACGATCACCGCCTCGCGCCGGCCGAGCGCCAGGCCCACGAGCACGATCACCGAGGCCGTGGCGAACGCGAGCTTCTGGATCAGCTTGTTGGCCTTGTCGGCCGCCGTCTCGCCGTAGTCGCGCGTGACGGTCATCTGCACGTCTGGTGGCAGCACGGTGTTGCGCAGCTCATCGAGCCGCAGACGTAACGCACGCGCCACGTCGACCGCGTTCTCACCGGGCTTCTTGGTGACCGAGAGCGTGAGTGCCGGATGCACGCCACCGGCCGCGACACCGGCCTGCGCTGTCGCGGCGGCCCCCGGCGTGAACCACACATATGCGGCCGGCTGGGCTGAGGCCGCTTCGATGCGCGCGACCTCGCGCAGGTAGACGGGGCGGCCGGCCTGCACGCCGACCACCAGATCGGCCAGGTCGTCCGCCGAGCGCAGGAACTCGCCGGTCTGCACAGCGAGCATCTGGCCCCTGGCGCCGCCCGCGGCATCGAGCACCGCACCCGAGGGCATGCCCAGGTTGGCGGCGGCAATCGTGGCGCGCAGCCGCACCACGTCGACGCCGCGTTCGCGCAACCGGGCCGGGTCGAGCGCGACCTGCAGCACGCGGCCCGGCGCCCCAAGGGTCTGCACTTCGCGCGTGCCCGGCACCCGCTTGAGTTCGGTCTCCAGGGTGTGCGCCACACCCTGCAGTTCGAGCGCACTGGCGGCGTCACGCCGCCACAGCGCGACGGCGAGGATCGGCACGTCGTCGATGCCCTTGGGCTTGACGATCGGCGCCAGCGTGCCGAGTTCGCGCGGCAGCCAGTCCTGGTTGGCGTTGAGCACGTCGTACAGCCGCACCAGCGCCTCGGTGCGCGGCACCCCGACCTTGAACTGCACGGTCATCACCGCAACGCCGGTGCGCGACACCGAGCTGGTGTGCTCGACGCCGGCGATCTGACTCAGCACCTGCTCAGCCGGACGTGCCACCATGTTCTGCACATCGGTGCTCGAGGCACCGGGAAAGGCCACGATCACGTTGGCCATCGTCACGTTGATCTGCGGCTCCTCCTCACGCGGCGTGATCAGCGCGGCGAACAAGCCCATCAACAGCAGCACCAGCGCCAGCAGCGGCGTGATGGCGTTGGCCTGAAAGGCCCGGGCCAGCCGGCCGGAGATGCCGAGTGCGGCGTCGGGGTTCATGGTCATGGCGACATCAACGCGCCGGCGCGGCGCCCGCGAGGCCGGCCCGCACGGCGTCGGCGGCGATGCGCTCGCCCGGCTGCACGCCAGCCCACAGCGGCACGCGACCGTCGGCAGCCGGGGCACCGGTGCGTACGCTGCGCAGCGCGAAGCCTTCGCCAACGGCCACGTAGACGGCGGTCAGCTCGCCGCGCTGCAGGACCGCGCTGCGCGGCACCCACGGCACCGCCGCCGCGCCCGCCACCGCTGCCGCGCCCTCGAACTGCACCGCGAGCGCCTGGCCGGGCACGAGGGCGGCAGCGCTGCGCGCGTCGAGGTCGAGCCGCAACTCGACCGTCTGCGACACCGGGTCGGTGTTCGGCAAGAAGGTCTGCTGTACCGGCCGCACGAGGTTGCCGTCGGGCAGCCGCACGCTCAAGCGCTGCGCGGTGCGCGCGGTGGCGGCGCGGGAGGCGGGCACCTGCACCACGACGCGCAGGGCGCCCGGCGCGTACAGCGTGGCCACTGCGCGACCGGGCAAGGCCAGGTCGCCGGTCTCGACATGGGCAGCCAGCACCACGGCGTCGAACGGTGCGGTCAGCGTGGCGTAGCCCTGAGCCAACGCGGCCTGGCTGCGCGCAGCACGGGCCTGATCGGCACCCGCCTGCGCAGTGGAAAGTTCGGTCTCGGCAACGTCGAGCGCGGCCTGGCTGATGAAGTCCTGACGGCGCAGCTCGCGCGAACGCGCGGCCGCCAGCCGGGCGCTACGCAGCACGCCTTCGGCCTGCACCACGCCGGCATCGTTGCGCTGCAAGGCGGCCTGCGCGTCGCGTGCGTCCAGGCGCGCCACCAGCTGGCCGGCCTTGAGCCGGTCGCCTGCCTTCACCGGCAGGCTGACGACGTTGCCGCCGACCTGGGCGGCCAGCGTGGCCTGGCGCACCGCCTGTACCACGCCCTCGAGTTCGAAGGCCGCGGCGGCGGATTGCGGCGCCACGGTGAGCACCGGCACCGGCTCGGCGCGCGCCGCGGTGGCGAACAGCATGCCCGCAGCCCAGATGGCGACGGTCGAAGCAGCAATCGGCTTGATACCCATACCGGTATCGTACCATATACCTCACAGGGTATCAAGCCATTGATTCTGGACGCACGACGTACGAGCGCAGCGCCCCCAAAGGACAAGCCCCGCCGCAGCGGGGGTGTCGGTAGGTCGGGGATGGGCAGCCGTCAGAACGGGATGTCGTCGTCCATGTCGTCGAAGCCGGTGGCGCTCTTCGCGGCGGGCTTGCTGGCCGGCGCGCGCGGCGCCGGCGCGCTGCGCGGCTCGCCGTGGTCGTCGCCGCCGCCGCCGCCACCACCGCCCATGCCCTCGCGGCTGCCGAGCATCTGCATCTGCTCGGCGATGATCTCGGTGGTGTAGGTGTCCTTGCCTTCCTTGTCCTGCCACTTGCGCGTCTTCAAGCGGCCTTCCACATAGATCGGCCGACCCTTCTTGAGGTATTCGCCGGCGATCTCGGCCAAGCGGTCGTAGAAGACCACGCGGTGCCATTCGGTCTCTTCCTGCTTCTCGCCGCTGTCCTTGCTCTTCCAGTTGCGGGTGGTGGCGACACTGACGTTGCACACCGCCGCCCCGCTGGGTGTGTAGCGCACCTCCGGGTCGCGGCCGAGATTGCCGATCAGGATGACCTTGTTGACCGATGCCATGAGTGCGCTCCTAGAAGGTTGTGAGTGTCCTGGGGTGGGGCCCGCTGTCCACCGCAGGCCCGATGCCGGTCATCATAGCGAGGCGGTCCGCGCCGGCGATCGCCCTCTCGGGTGAGGGGCACACCCCCTACGGCGGGCCCGCTTCAGGGTGTCAACCGATGCGGCTCGTGGTCGCCCTCAACCGCTACCATTGCGGGCTCATGCCGAGTACCTCGTCCGAACCCGATCCCGCCGCCCTGTCGATCCTGCAGCAGGTGTTCGGCTACGGGGCGTTCCGCGGCGAGCAGGCGGCGGTGGTGGAGCATGTGCTGCGCGGCGGCGACGCGCTGGTGCTGATGCCCACCGGCGGGGGCAAGAGCCTGTGCTACCAGATACCGGCGATCGCGCGCCACCGCGCGGGGCGCGGCGTCACGCTGGTCGTGAGCCCGCTGATCGCGCTGATGCACGACCAGGTCGGCGCGCTCGAGGAAACCGGCGTGCATGCGGCCTTCCTGAATTCCACGCTCGAGGGCGACGAGGCGCGGCACATCGAACGCGAGTTGCTGGCCGGTCGCCTGGTGCTGCTGTACGCGGCGCCGGAACGCATCCTGACCCCGCGCTTCCTGGCCATGCTCGAGTCCTTGCACGAGCGGGGGCTGCTGAGCCTGGTGGCGATCGACGAGGCGCACTGCGTCAGCCAGTGGGGGCACGACTTCCGTGAGGAGTACCTGGGCCTGTCGGTGCTGCACGAGCGGTTCCCAGATGTGCCGCGGCTGGCGCTCACCGCCACCGCCGACCACCACACGCGGCGCGACATCCTCGAGCGGCTGCGGCTGCAGGATGCGCGCCAGTTCGTCGCCAGCTTCGACCGGCCGAACATCCGCTACACCATCGTCGAAAAGGACAACCCGCGCGCGCAGCTGCTGCGTTTCGTCCTCGACGAGCACGACGGCGACGCCGGCATCGTGTACTGCCAGAGCCGCAAACGTGTCGAGGAGACGGCCGAGTTCCTGCGCGAGCAGGGCGTGGCGGCGCTCGCCTACCACGCCGGCCTCGACGCCGCCGTGCGCAAGGACCACCAGGATCGATTCCTGCGCGACGACGGTGTCGTGATGGTCGCCACCATCGCCTTCGGCATGGGCATCGACAAGCCCGACGTGCGCTTCGTCGCCCACCTCGACCTGCCGAAGAACATCGAGGGCTACTACCAGGAGACGGGGCGCGCCGGCCGCGACGGTCTGCCGGCCGACGCCTGGATGACCTACGGCCTGGCCGACGTGGTGAACCAGCGCCGCATGATTGACGACAGCCCGGCCGCCGAGGAGTTCAAGCGCGTGCAACGCGGCAAGCTCGATGCGCTGCTGGCGCTGGCCGAAGGGCTCGACTGCCGGCGCGTGCGACTGCTCGGCTACTTCGGCCAGGCGAGCGAGCCCTGCGGCAACTGCGACAACTGCCTGACCCCGCCCACCGCGTGGGACGCGACCGAGGCGGCGCGCAAGGCGCTGTCGTGCATCTACCGTTTCCGCCAGCACTCGGGCCTGAGTTTCGGCACCGGACACCTGATCGACGTGCTGCGCGGCAAGCTCACCGACAAGACGCGGCAGCACGGTCACGAGCAGCTGTCGACCTTCGGCGTCGGCGCCGACCTGTCGGAGGCGCAGTGGCGCGGCGTGCTGCGCCAGCTGATCGCGCTCGGCCATCTGGCCAGCATCGGCGAATACAACACGCTGGAGCTCACCGAGTCTGCGCGGGCCGTGCTCAGGGGCGAAGGCTCGCTGCTGCTGCGCGTGCCGGCCGAACCGACGCGGCGCCCGCGCGCCGCGCGCGGCAGCGGCCGGGCGAAGGTGCCCCCTTTGCCGCTGGACGATCTGGCCGCCCAGCGATTCCTGGCGCTGAAGACCTGGCGCGCCGAAGTCGCGCGCGAGCACAACCTGCCGGCCTATGTGGTGTTCCACGACGCCACGCTGGCCGAGATGGCGCGCGGCCAGCCCGACTCGCTCGACGCGCTGGCCGGCATCAGCGGCGTCGGTGTCAAGAAGCTGCAGGCTTACGGCAGCGAGATCCTGCGGGTGCTGCAGGCTGCCTGACGACCCGCGTTCGCTTCGGCGCGTGCCTCAGCGAACGGTGATCTCGATCGCCGCGCTGTCGCTGCTCTGTCCCGCATCATCGCGCGCGCGCGCCAGGTAGCGCAGCACGGTTCCGGCCGCCACGCCCGGCAGCGTGATGTCGAGTTGGTAGGGCTCGGCGGTATCGGTGGCCAGCACGGTGTCGGCGCCGTTCGCCTCGCGGCGCAGGAACGTCACCTGGTCGACGCCGAAGTCGTCGGTCGCCGCGGCCACCAAGCGCACTACTGCGCCAGGTAGACCTTCGCTGGCGCTGGCCGCCAGCGCCACCGCCGGCGGCTGATCGCCATCGCCCCCGCCACCGATGCCGAGGTACAGGCCGCCGCCACAACCGGGCAGCGCCATCACCAGCACCAGAACCGGCACGGTCCGGCCAAACCCGATGCGCCATCTCCATGTCATGGCGGCATCGTAGCGCCGGGTTCGCATTTGACCCCGCCAGGGCAGATGGCACGTACAAGCATTGATGAGCACCGCTCGTGAGGCCGTTCGCCATGGCAGACTGCACCATCGATGAACGACGCGCTTCGCTTGCCGCCCCCCGCCGCCCAGGCCGACGACGACGATGTCGCCCTGATGGCTGCCTTTGCCGCTGGCGATGTGCAGGCATTCGAGTGGCTGTACCAGCGCCACCACGCGGCGTTGTACCGCTTCGTGCGGCGGCTGCTCGGGCGGACCGCGGCCGCGCAGGCCGACGAAGTGTTCCAGGACACCTGGCTGCGCGTGCTGCAGTCGAAGGAGCGCTACGACGGACGGGGCGCCCAGTTCCGCACCTGGCTGTTCACACTAGCGCACAACCGTGCCATCGATGTCCTGCGCCGCAGTGGCCGTGAACGACCGCTGGGCGACGAGCCCACCGAAGCCGACCCCTTCGAGCCCGACGGCGTACCGTGGGACCATTGGCCTCGGCCCGACGAGGCGATCGACAACCAGGTGTTCTGGCGGCGCGCCGGCGCCCGGCTGCTCGAATGCCTGGAGCAACTGCCGTCGGCGCAGAAGACGGCCTTCTTGCTGCATCACGAGGACGACGTCGCGCTCGATGAGATCTCTCGTGCGCTCGGTATCCACTTCGAGACGGCGAAGAGTCGCCTGCGCTACGCAATGAGCAAGCTGCGCACCTGCATGGGTGCCTACCTCGACGCGGCCGGCCTGAAGGTGCGGCGATGAGCGGGCGCCAGCCGGCCGACGATCCGGCCCGCGACGAGTTTCTGCGCGCCGCGTTGCGCCACGCACCGGATCACGCGCTGACCCCGCCGTCGGGTGTCAGCCAGGCGATCCTGGCCGCGGCACGTCGGGTGCATCAGAGCACGCGACCGGCGCCCGAACCGGCACCGGCGCGCGCGCCGGTGCCACGCCATGTGCCATGGCAGGAGCGGCTGCAATGGCTGCTGATGCCACGCTGGGCCGGCACGCTGGCCGCCGGTTTGCTCGGTGCGCTGGTGCTCGGGCTGTGGTTCGAGCACGACCTGCCCGGCACGACCCGGGCGAGCGACCGTGACGCGGTGGTCGTCGCGCAAACTGAACGCAGCGTGCCCGCCGCGCCGCCACCGAAGACGACGACAAGCCTGCCCGCGCCTGCGGCCGCCCCTGCCGCACAAGCCCCTGCGACACGCGACGCTGCAGCACCCGCCGCAGCGCGCCAGGGTGCGCCGAGATCACGCAGCGACGTCGCGCCGAATCAGACCCCTGCCGCGCAGGACAGCGCGACGGCGCCGGCGGTCGCGACGGCACCGCCACCGAAGGTCGAGACCGAGTCGGCGCTTCGACGCGAGGCGCCGAGCGCAGGCGCCGCGGCGAACGAAGCGCGCGTGACCGCCGCGCCGGCGCCTGCGGCCAAGTCCGCGGCCACCGCGTCGCGACGGGGGGCCGACGCGGCCCCACAGACCGACTCGCCGGCCTTGTTCGGGACAGCGCCTCGCGCGCTGTCGAAACTCGGTGCCGCGGCGCCCGCGACCGGCGCCAGTGCGGCGTCGCCGGCACTGACGGCTTGGCGGCGCAGCACCGCCGAGTCGACGGCGCGCTCGGCGATCTGGACCTGGCAACCCGGCGACGCGGCGTCGCCGCGCTCGTTCGAAGCCGACGGGCAGGCATGGTTGCTGCGCCTGGTACAAAGCGCGCGCGGACGCTGGGTCGACGTGGCCGAAGCCGGCGACGGCGAGGCTGCGACCGAGGTGCGGTGGTGGCGCGACGACCAGCCGCACGCGCGCCTGCGCATCGAGGCCGAAGGCCTGCGCTGGATCGAGCCCGGCGGCCGCATCCGCTATGCGCCGATGGGGCCTGAGGCACTGGCGCGGCTGCGAGGGTTCTGAGCCCTGCCGGCGCCGCACTCGGGGCGGGCGTCCGGACCGGGGCCGCCGACTAAGATGGTCGGTTTCGCCCGATTCGAGCGTCGCTGATGCCCCGTCCCGTCCCGCCCGATGCCAGTGCCGCGACCATGCCGGCGCCGCTGGTCAGCGCCACGCTCAGCGTACGCGGCGCGCGCACGCACAACCTGAAGAACATCGACCTCGACATCCCGAAGCACCGGTTGGTGGTCATCACGGGCCTGTCGGGGTCGGGCAAGTCGAGCCTGGCTTTCGACACGCTGTACGCAGAAGGCCAGCGCCGCTACGTCGAGAGCCTGTCGGCGTATGCGCGGCAGTTCCTGCAGCTGATGGACAAGCCCGACGTCGATGTCATCGAAGGCCTGTCGCCGGCCATCAGCATCGAGCAGAAGGCCAGCTCGCACAACCCTCGCTCCACCGTCGGCACGATCACCGAGATCCACGACTACCTGCGCCTGCTGTTCGCGCGCGCCGGCACACCGTTCTGCCCGGACCATCGACTGCCGCTGCAGGCACAGAACGTCAGCCAGATGGTCGACGCGGTGCTCGCTCTGCCGCCCGAGACGCGGCTGCTCGTGCTGGCCCCGGTGGCGCGCGATCGCAAGGGCGAGTTCGGCGACCTGTTCGCCGAGATGCAGGCCAAGGGCTTCGTGCGGTTTCGCATCGGCAGCGGCAGCGCGCCGCCCCAGGTGTATGAAGCGACCGATCTGCCCAAGCTGAAGAAGACCGAGAAGCACGACGTCGACGTGGTGATCGACCGCCTGCGCGTGCGGCCCGACCTGCAGCAGCGGCTGGCCGAGAGCTTCGAGGCGGCGCTGCGCATCGCCGACGGCCGCGCCATCGCGCTCGAGCTCGACGGCGGCGGCGCCGACGAGGCCGGCCGGCCGCTGAAGCCGCGCGAGCACCTGTTCTCCAACAAGTTCGCCTGTCCGGTGTGCAACTACGCGCTGGCCGAGCTGGAGCCGCGGCTGTTCTCGTTCAACTCGCCGGTGGGTGCCTGCCCGCAGTGCGACGGCCTCGGCCAGGTGACGGTGTTCGACCCCGAACGCGTGGTTGCCTTCCCGTCGCTCAGCCTGGCCGCCGGCGCGGTGAAGGGCTGGGACCGGCGCAATGCCTACACCTTCTCGATGCTCGAGAGCGTGGCGCAACACTACCAATTCGACATCGACACGCCGTTCGAGGATCTGCCCGAGCCGGCTCGGCAAGTGCTGCTGTACGGCTCGGGCACGCAGGACATCGCCTTCGTCTACCAGGCCGAGGGCGCCAAGGGCCGCGCCCGCACGGTCAAGCGCTGGCATCCCTTCGAGGGCATCATCCCCAACTTCGAGCGGCGCTTCCGCGAGACCGACTCGGTGGCGGTGCGCGAGGACCTGGCGCGCTACCAGGCCGCCAAGCCCTGCACGTTGTGCGAGGGCACGCGGCTGCGGCGCGAGGCGCGCCATGTGCTGCTGCAGGCGGCCGACGGCTCGTCGGCGCAGGCGATCTACCAGATCGAGGGCGCCACGCTGGCGCAGGCGCTGCAGTACTTCGAGACGCTGACGCTGGTGGGCGCCAAGGCCGAGATCGCCGACAAGGTGGTGCGCGAGATCCGCGCGCGACTGCAGTTCCTCAACGACGTGGGCCTCAACTACCTGAGCCTGGACCGCAGCGCCGACACATTGTCGGGCGGCGAGGCGCAGCGCATCCGGCTGGCGTCGCAAATCGGCTCCGGCCTGACCGGCGTGATGTATGTGCTCGACGAGCCGAGCATCGGGCTGCACCAGCGCGACAACGCGCGCCTGATCGGCACGCTGCGCCATCTGCGCGACCTGGGCAACAGCGTGCTGGTGGTCGAGCACGACGAGGACATGATCCGCGCCGCCGACCACTGCGTCGATCTCGGACCCGGCGCCGGTGTGCACGGCGGCCGCGTCATCGCGCAGGGCACGCCGGCGCAGATCGCCGCCAGCGACGAGTCGCTGACCGGGCGTTACCTGGCGCGGCGACTGCGCATCGCGGTGCCGGCACGGCGCACGCCATGGCAGCGTGCGTCGCTGCTCGAAGGCCCCGGCGCGACGATGGGTGCGCTGGGCCTGTGCCTGCGCGTGAGCGGCGCACGCGGCAACAACCTGCGCGACGTGACGGCGGAGATCCCGGTGGGCCTGTTCACCTGCGTCACCGGGGTGTCGGGCTCGGGCAAGAGCACGCTGGTCAACGACACGCTCTACGCCGCGGTGGCGCGCCATCTCTACCAGAGCCACCTCGAACCGGCGCCGCACGAGTCGGTCGAGGGCCTGGAGGCCTTCGACAAAGTGATCGACGTCGACCAGAGCCCGATCGGCCGCACGCCGCGCAGCAACCCGGCCACCTACACCGGCCTGTTCACGCCGATCCGCGAGCTGTTCGCCGAAATGCCGACGGCGCGCGAACGCGGCTACGGCGCCGGACGCTTCAGCTTCAACGTGGCCGGCGGCCGCTGCGAAGCCTGCCAGGGCGACGGGGTGCTGAAGGTCGAGATGCACTTCCTGCCCGACGTGTACGTGCCGTGCGACAGCTGCCGCGGGCTGCGCTACGGCCGAGAGACGCTGGAGGTCCTCTACAAGGGCCTCAACATCAGCCAGGTGCTCGACCTGACGGTTGAGGAGGCGCATGCCTTCTTCGCGGCGGTGCCGGCGCTGGCGCGCAAGCTGAAGACGCTGCTCGACGTCGGCCTCGGCTATGTGCGCCTCGGCCAGAGCGCCACCACCTTGTCTGGCGGTGAGGCGCAGCGCGTCAAGCTGGCGCTGGAACTCTCCAAGCGCGACACCGGCCGCACGCTGTACATCCTGGACGAGCCCACCACCGGGCTGCACTTCGCCGACATCGACCTGCTGCTGCGCGTGCTGCACCAGCTGCGCGACGCCGGCAACACCATCGTCGTGATCGAGCACAACCTCGACGTGATCAAGACGGCCGATTGGGTGATCGACCTCGGCCCCGAGGGCGGCGCCGGCGGCGGGCAGATCGTGGCGGCCGGCACGCCGGAAGCCGTGGCGGCGCAGCCGGACAGCTACACCGGCAGCTTCCTGCGGGCCATCTTGGCCGACTAACCGCGAGGCATGGCGCCACGCGGGTATCGTTGCCGCCAAACCCGCGAGGTGCCCAGCCATGCAGATCCAGTACTACTTCGCTCCCCAGTCGCCCTGGACCTATCTCGGGCATGAGCGCTTCTGCGCCTTGGCGCGTGCCGCGGGTGCGCAGATCGAGGTGCTGCCGACCGACTATGGCCGCGTCTTTCCTCAGTCGGGCGGACTGCCGCTGCCCAAGCGGGCGCCGCAGCGGCAAGCCTACCGGCTGGTCGAACTGAAGCGCTTCAGCAGCCACCTGAAGCTGCCGCTGACCTTGCACCCCCGGCACTTTCCGGTGGCAGCCGACCCCGCCGCCCGCCTGATCGTCGCTACCGACCTGGCCGAAGGTGCCGACGCGGCCCTGCGCCTCACCGGCGCCGTGCTGCGCGCGGTATGGGTGCAGCAGCGCGACATCGCCGACGCCGCCACGCTGACCGCGCTGCTGGCGGAGCAAGGCCTGCCCGCGGCGCGCCTGCAGGAGGCTGCATCGGCCTCCGTGCAGGCGCGCTACGAAGCGAACACGCAGCGCGCCATCGACGCCGGCGTCTTCGGCGCGCCGACCTATGTGGTCGATGACGAGCCGTTCTGGGGCCAGGATCGGCTGGACTTCCTGGCCCGCCGGCTCGGCATCGTGGGCGCGTAGGCACCGTCATGGCCCGCTCGGAGCGGTCGCGTCAGCCGGCCCACCAATGAAAAAGGCCGGCAGGAGCCGGCCTTGCTGATGCACCGGGCGGGCCGTGCGGCCCGCCTGGGCGATCACTTCAGATGCGCGTTGATCAGCTTGGTCATCTCGAACATCGACACCTGAGCCTGCTTGAAGATCTCCTTCAGCTTGGCGTCGGCGTTGATCATCGTGCGCTTGACCTTGTCCTGCAGGCCGTTCTTCTTGATGTACTCCCACACCTTCTTCGTCACCTCGGTGCGGGGCATCGCCTTGTCGCCGATGACCGCGGCCAGCGCCGGGCTCGGCGTCATGGCCTTCATGAAGGCGGCGTTCGGCGTACGCTTCTTGGCAGGAGCCTTCTTCTTGGCGGCGGCCTTCTTGGCCGGGGCCTTCTTCTTGGCCGGCGCGGCCTTCTTGGCCGGCGCCTTCTTGGCGGCCTTCTTGGCCGGCGCGGCCTTCTTGGCGGCCTTCTTGGCCGGGGCCTTCTTTGCTGCCTTCTTTGCAGCCTTCTTCGCAGTTGCCATTTTGAATCTCTCCATCACGTGAGTTGTTGATGTGCCGGGGTACGGGTGAGAGTCGCATGAACTCTCGTTTCTCTCGTGATCCCTGCGGGCGCGATGGTACCGCGAGGTTTCTGCGATGAGAAGCGTTTTTCCCTCGTAGAACGCACTTTCTTCCCTCGTAGCGCGCGTTTCTGTCGTCGCCGCGCATCACGCGCGCCCCTCGGTGCACCCTCGAAGACCGCTCGACGCGGATGTATGCTGCTCGTCATGAAGCTGATCGTTCGTTGGTTCCTGCTGGCCGCGGCGCTGCTGCTGGTGCCGCAGGTGTACGCCGGCGTCACGGTGTCGGGCTACTCGGCGGCGCTGGTCGCGGCGCTCGTGCTGGGCCTGTTCAACACGCTGGTGCGTCCGCTGCTGGTGCTGCTCACGCTGCCGGTCACGTTGCTGACGCTGGGCCTGTTCTTGTTCGTGATCAACGCGCTGATGTTCTGGGCCGCTGCCTCGGTGCTCGGCGAAGGCTTCAACGTCGCGGGCTTCGGTGCGGCGCTGATCGGCTCGATCATCTACAGCCTCGCCAGCATGGTGATCGACGTCGCCGTCGAGCGCGTTTTCAGCCGCGCACCGAGCTGAACACCGCCTGCCGCCGCCGGCAGCGACTACTCGGGCTCGCGGGGTTGCCGGTTGCCGCCGCGCAGATCGGCGATCAGCTGCCGACGCTGCGCTTCCAGGTCACGCAGCCGCGCGTCGATGATCGACGCTTCGATGAAGTCCTGTCCCGCCGACCCGCTGCGCGCCAGCCGCTGTCCTGCGCGCAGGCGCTCGATCGCCCCGGGCAGGTCGCCGAGCGCCGCGTGCGACTCCGCCTGCGCGCGCACGGCGCGCAGACCCAGCCCCAGCCGCTCATTGCATTGCGCCAGCGCCGCCCACGCCAGAGCGTCCTGCCGCTGCTCGGACACCCACGCCTGCAGCGCCTCGGCCTGGCGCTTGATCTGCTCGCTGTCGCCGCCCGCGACTGCCAGCTGCGAACGCAGCAGCAGCTGCGGCCGTCCGCGCTCATCGGCCAGGGCTGCCAGTCGACGCGACGCTGCCGCAGCGTCACCCTGGGCCAGCGACAGTTCGGCGCCGAGCAGCGTCCAGTCGCGCCAGGCGCGCACGTCGGCCGCCACGCCAGCGGCCGAGCCCAGGCGCTGGCCCTCGCTCCAGGCGCGCTCCGCCCGAGCGAAGTCGCGCAGCACCAGTGACGCCAGTGCGCTTGCATACAACGCAGGCAGGCGGTCCTTGCCGGCGGCACCGTTGGCCTCGCCGTCAAGATCCTGCAGTCGGCGCCGAGCCTGCACCGACGGATCCATTAGCACGCGGGAGCGCGATTGCATCAGCTGGTGTTCCAGGCGCGACGGACCCGCAGAGGCCACCGGCGCCGAGCCGCCGCGCGCGCGCGCGCGCGCCTCGGACACGCGCTCGGTGGTCAGCGGGTGACTGCGCAGGTAAGGGTAGGCGCCGCTGTCGTTGAGCCGGTTGGCCTGGTCGAGCTTCTCGAACATCAGCGCCATGCCCGAGGGCGCGAAACCGGCCTGCCCGAGCACGCCCAGGCCGATGCGATCGGCCTCGCGCTCCATGTCGCGCGAGAAGTTGAGCTGCCCCTGCGCCGCCGCCGCCTGACTGCCGACGATGGCGGCCTGCGCCGCGTCGGGGTTGTGGCTCCGGCTGGCCGCCAGGACGCCGAGGATCAACCCGGCCATCGCCAGCAGGCCCTGGCGCTGGCCGGTGCTGATGCTGCGCGCGATGTGCCGCTGGGTCACGTGGGACAACTCGTGCGCAAGGACGGAGGCCAGTTCGTCGGGCGAGCTGGTCAACGCGATCAGCGCCAGATGCACGCCGACATAACCGCCGGGCAGCGCGAACGCATTGACGCTGCGGTCGCGCACGAGAAAGGCCTCCCAGGCGAACAGCGCGTCGACGTCGGCCGTCAGATCGCCGCGCTGGCGCGCCGCCGCGACCAGCGGCCGCCAGACCGCCTGCAGGTAGTCGAGCAGCACCGGGTCGTCCAGATAGTCCGGGTCGCGCCGGATGTCGCGCATGACCTGGTCGCCAAGCCGCTTCTCGGCCGCGACCGTCAACTCGTCGGAGGCCGATTCGCCGAGCGACGGCAGGCGCACCTGGGCCGGCAGCAAGGGCGACGCGGCGAGCAGCGACGCGGCAAGCGCTGCGCAGACGAGACGGTGGGCGCGGCCACCTCGATGGCACATCATTGCCTCTATGATCGCACTGCCCTGTTGCCCTTGTGTTTCTGCCGATGTCCGCCGCCGAGCCGTCCCCGTTGACCCACTTCGACGCCGAAGGCCAGGCCCACATGGTCGACGTCGCCGCCAAGGCGCCGACGCACCGCGTTGCTCGGGCGCGCGGCAGCATCCGCATGCAGCCGGCCACGCTGGCGCTGATCGCGGGTGGCCAGGCGCAGAAAGGTGACGTCATCGGCATCGCCCGCGTGGCGGCGATCCAGGCCACCAAGCGCACCGCCGAGCTGGTGCCGCTGTGCCATCCGTTGCCGATCACGCATGTTGCGGTCGAGTTCGAGATCGATGCCCAGTCGTCGGCCGTGCACTGCACGGCGCAGGTCGAGACGCTGGGCCGCACAGGTGTCGAGATGGAGGCGCTCACCGCGGTGCAGATTGGCCTGCTGACGGTCTACGACATGTGCAAGGCCGCCGACCGCGGCATGGTGATGGGCGAGATTCGGGTGCTGGAAAAGCACGGGGGAAAGTCGGGGGATTGGGTCAGTGCACCGTAGTAGACGGGGCCGTTGACCTGCAAGAAACCGCCGAGCCGGCCTACGCCGTCTTCTTGAAATACCGCACCGACGGCAGCTTGGCGAAATGCGCGTCGCACGTGAGCAGTTCGGCGCCCTGCGCCTGCGCCGTGGCATAGACGATCGCATCGGCGGTGGCGAGTTTGTATTGAAGATGCAGCGCCGCGGCCAGCAGCGCCGCGAGTTCGATGCGGCGTGCCTCGGTCAGTTGCGCCGCACGTTCGGCGTAGGCGACGACCACCGACTGCTCCTCTGACGGCAACACCAGAGCCGGCACAAACACCGGTACCTGCGGGATCGCATTGTCGTGCTTCAGCCGTTCGGCATGCACAACGAGGGTGCCGGCGACCAGATCGCCGAGCCGGCGCGCATGTGGATCGATCACACAGCTGAAGAAACCAAGCGCATAACCGACCGGGAGCGCATCGACGGTACGCATCAGGTTGCGGATCAATGACGCGGTAAATCCGACGGGTGTGCCGTTGGCGTGCACGACGCGCAGACCGACGACCCGTT
>CALMQI010000393.1 GCA_937871935.1 uncultured Burkholderiales bacterium | reverse complement strand
AGGTTTCGGCGGGGGCCTGACCTTTGACGCTCTACGCGGTGCCTCATTAAGCCCTTTGTGGGCCACCATCGCTTTCGTGCTGGGATTGATCGGTTTTGGTATGAAGGCTGGTCTTGTGCCCATCCATGCCTGGTTGCCGGAAGCACACCCTGTCGCCCCCTCCCATATTTCCGCCTTGATGAGCGGGGTGATGTTGAAGATCGCCGACCCGAGGTGCACCCGGTCGGTGATGGCGGAGCAGTGGCCGAGGAACGCCTCCGGCCCGGGCATGTGCGAGTACTCGTCGAGGAAGTGGTGCTGCGGGCACCAGACGTACTTGAAGTCGTTCTGGTCCGCCGCCTTGGCGATGTCGACGTTGCGCATGATGCGCTTGTGCTCGGCGTTGGGGTCGACATCACGCTCGAACTTCGGGACGAACAGCTGGGCGAATACGCCGAATTCCATGGGGGATGCCTCCTGCGGCAAGCCGGTGCGAACGAGGGGAACCTAGCACGAAACTAGAACACGTTCTAGTTTCTGCCTCCGTCAGCCAGGTCGGCCCGCTGCGCCCCGGCATGACGCTCGCCACGCTGGCGCGCTGGACCGGCGACCCGAGCGCCCATGTACGTCGGCTCGTCAGCGAAGGCAGTCGCCCGCGCCTGCCCTGGGGCCTGCGTCTGCAGGCGCTGGCGCTGGATCCGTCACCCACGCTGCCGCTGCTGCTGGCATTGCAGGACGATACGAGCGACTACGTTCGGCGCAGCGTGGCCAACCACTTGAACGACATCGCGAAGGACCATCCGGAGCTGGTGGCGCAGTGGGTCGAGACGCACCTGCCCGGCGCCGGCCCGCTGCGCACCGCGCTGCTGCGGCACGCCTGCCGCGGGCTGATCAAGCGCGGTCACACCCGCACACTGCAGGCCTGGGGCCAGGGCCGGCCGCTGCGCGGCGACGCCACCCTGGGGCTGTCGCCCAAGCGCGCCAAGGTCGGCGGCGCGCTCACCTTGACGGTGACGCTCACGTCGCGCGCGCGCCAGGCGCAGTCGCTGGTGATCGACTACGCGTGGTTCCGGCGCCTGGCCAACGGCAGCCTGGCGCCCAAGGTGTTCAAGGGCTGGCACGTCACGCTCGAGCCCGGCGAGCAGCGGGTGCTGACGCGGCGCCACTCGCTGGCCCCGGTGACGACGCGGCGCGACTACACAGGCGTTCACCGCATCGAGCTGCGCATCAACGGCCGCGCCGGCGACAGCTCGCCCTTCACGCTGAGCGTGTGAGGCGGCGCGCGGCTACGCCGCGTACAGCGTGGTGCCGGCGGGCGGCTCAAGACCGGTCGTTGGGCGCGTCGCAGCCACGCTCGACGCCGTAGCCGGCACTCGTCACGGTGCCCGCCGCGTCGAGCGACACCTGGTACCACAGGCAGTCGTTGTTCGGATAGCGCCACGACCAGATCTGGCCGTTGCGCATCATGCCCGCCACCTCGCCCGGCCGGCCGATGGTGCGCAGCACCTCGTCGCGCGACTGCCCGGGCACGATGAGCGAGAAGAAGCGCGGCTCGAGCACCTGGCCCCAGCTGACCATTCGGCCCGATGCATCGACGTCGACCATGAACGTGTGCCGGCCGAACGGCCCGCGCGCGAACTCGAGCCGCGTGCGGCCCTCCGGCAGCGCATAGCGCCCGGTGGGCGCGCCCAGGCGCTGGGTGACTTCGGTTTCGCTCAGGCCCGGCTGCAGGTCACCCGGGCCATAGGTGGCGCAAGCGGTCAGCCCGGCCAGCAGCAGCATGGCCGCGCCGCGCTGAATGTGGCCCAACATCGTCGTCTTCATCGCTACCTCCGCGAACACAAGGTGCCGTGCGGGTGTACGTCCCGCCATGGGCGGCTCGTCCATGGCCGCGTCACTTGCGCGTCGTCAAGAATATGCCCGGCAGGATCAGCGCGCCACCCACCAGGTGAAAGCCCTGGATGGTCTCGCCGAGGACGAGCCACGCCAGCACCGCGCTGTAAAACGGGCCGAGGTACAGGACCATGCCGACCCGCGCAGCGCCGAGCTCGCGCTGCATCACCGAATAGGCGGCATACGCGCCGGCGCCCGGCAGCAGCGCGGCGGCGGCCACCAGCGCCAGGCTCTTCCACGACAGCTCGGTCGGCCACCAGGCCACCGCCTCCCAGACGGTGAACGGCAGCAGCACCAGCACGCCGCCGCAGGCAGTGAGCGTCAGGCGCGCCAGCGCACTGAAGGCCGACGGCCAGGCCCGCAGCAGCAGCGAATAGACCGTCCAGCAGGCCACCGCGACCGCCACCCACACGTCACCGGGGTTGAATTGCAGCGCCAGCAATGCCGGCCAGTCGCCGCGCAGCAGGATGTGCAGCACGCCGGCCAGCGCCAGCCCGACCCCGATGGCCTGCGAGGGGCCGATGCGCTCGTGCAGCCACAGCGCCGACGCGATCACGATCAGCACCGGCGAGGCGGCATACAGCAGCCCGATATTGACTGCCGAAGTGGAGCGCCCGCCGATGTAGACGAAAGCGCCGCACACCCACATGCCGAGCGCGCCCAGCACGATGAACTGCCGCCATTCGGCGCGGATGGCATGGCGCTTGGCGCGCAGTTCGCCGGCGCAGAACGCGCCGAGAATCAGCGCCGCCAGCACCCAGCGGCCGAGCGCCAGCGCGTGCGGCGCAATCACGCCCGGCGCCCAGCGGGCGACCAGGTAGTTCACGCTCCACAGCGCCGGGGTGATGAACAGCAGCGCGTAGGCCAGGCGCTGCGCGCGGGCCCCGCCGGGGGATGCAGGCATTCAGTTCGAAACAGAGGTGCGGATGCGTTGCAACTGCGCATTCAACCACGTCGCGCTGGCCACCGGCTCCGCGCTGCCGCAACGGATCAGGTAGGCCTTGCCCGACATGCTGCTCGCGGTGGCCGCCCCGGCGATGAACTCCTCGGCCGTACCCAGCATCCTGCGGGCAACCATGTAGTCGAGCTTGCGCTGCAGGTGCTTGCGCGCATCGGCCGCGTCGTACCAGCTGCCGTTGCGATTGAAGCTGCAGTTCGATGCCTCGATGCGCTCGAGCAGCTGGGTGATCTCCTTGTGCGACGCCTGCGACAACTCGGCCGCCGCCAGCGGCAGCACCATGGCCCAGGCGCACAGGCCGATCACGAGAGCCAGCCGGGAACGGGGCATGGGAATCGTCCTTCTTCTTCGCCTCGCTGTCGGAACCTTGAATCTACGCCTGCGCACCACCGCCTGGCACGCCCAGGCATCGGGGTCTATACCGAGTCGGCATCGTGCACCGCCCGGCAAGCCGCATGCCGCGGGACTGCGTCATCGTCAATACGCCGCTCGATGCGACGCCCACCGGTACAACAGTGCGGGGATGATCAGCACGATGACGGTAGCCAGCAGCGCGTCCGCCTCGCGGCCCATGCCGACAACGATGCCGATCACCGCAGTGGCCCAGATGCCCGCGGTGTCCAGAAACACCAACGGCCCAGGCATCCCGCCTAGGCCGTTGATTGAGTTGGTGGGCCCTGAAGGATTCGAACCTTCGACCAACGGATTAAGAGTCCGCTGCTCTACCAACTGAGCTAAGAGCCCTGAATGAAACACATCCCCGAGGGGATGGTGGGTTGTGCAGGATTCGAACCTGCGACCAACGGATTAAAAGTCCGCTGCTCTACCGACTGAGCTAACAACCCTAGGGGTAGAGGCCGACAGTTTATCACCCCGCCGAAGGGCTCCAGCAGCCCGTAGACAGGCGTTGCATCAATTCGCCGGCGGCCACCAGGCCGAAGGTGGCTGTCACCGCCACGCTGGAGCCGTAGCCGGCGCAGTTGAGGCTGCCGTCGACGACGCAGTCCGGCGCCTCGGCGCCGCCCGCAGCCGCCGGCAGCGCGACCGCCTCGCGCGAGCAGACGCAGCGCACGCCGATCGGCCCGTTGCGCGCTGCGCCGGCCTTGCGCAGGCGCTGGCGCAGCGACGCGAGCAGCGGGTCGTGCGTCACCTGCGCCAGGTCGGCCACCTCCACGCGCTGCGCCAGCCGCTTGCCGCCGGCCGCGCCTGCCATCACCAAGGGGGTGCCGCTGTCGAGCGCCCACTGCGCGAGCACGAGCTTGGCGCGCACCTGGTCGCAGGCGTCGATCACGCCGTCGACCGCCGCGCCGCGCAGCAGCGCAGGCCAGTTGCCCGGCTCGACGAACTCCTCGACCGCCGTCACCTCGCACTGCGGATGGATCGCCGCGATGCGTTCGCGCAGCGCCAGCACCTTGGCGGCGCCCAGCGTGCGCTCGTCGGCCTGCACCTGGCGGTTGATGTTGGACTCGCTCACTTGGTCCAGGTCGACCAGCGTCAGCGCGCGCACGCCGCTGCGCGCCAGCGCCTCGGCCGCCCAGGAGCCGACGCCGCCGACGCCGATCACCGCCACGTGCGCGGCGCGCACGCGTTCGTAGCCCGCGTCGCCGTACAGGCGGCGCAGGCCGCCGAATCGGCGCTCCATATCGACCGGCTCACTCAACGCAGACCTCAGTTCAATCTCCATACTTGCCAGCGCAGCGCCAGCAGCGCGCCGGCGACGATGCCGGCCACGGCGATGACACTGCCGAGCGACAGCGTGGACAGCCCCGTCAGGCCCTGCCCGATGGTGCAGCCGAGCGCGGTAACGCCGCCCACGCCCATCAGCACCGCGCCGACCAGGTGGTTGGCCGTGTCCTCCAGGCTGCCGAAACCCTCCCAGCGAAAGCTGCGCGTGGCCAGTGCGACCGCGGCGCTGCCGAGCACGACGCCGGCGGTGCTGACGATGCCGAGCGTGAGCACCTTGCTCTTGTCGCTGAACAGCATCAGCCAGTCCAGCGTGTAGGCGATCGGCGCCACGAAGCTCAGCGACTCCATGCGTTGCGAATTGGTGGCGAGGAACACTTCCTCCAGCGTCTGCGGGTGCTCGGGCACATGGCCGAGCCGCCCCGACACCCACCAGATGGCCACGATGACCGCGCCGATGCCCACCCCGCCGAGCAGCACATCACTGCTGCGGCCCTCGGGCCGCAGCAGGGCCCATGCCAGCAGCGCCAGACCGACTGCCCCGCCAGCCGGCCAGGCCATCGCGCTGCGCGAGGTGCCGGTCGCCGCGGCCAGCAGCGAAGGCAGGTCCTGCCCCGTCGGCAACGCCACCACGGCACGATCGACCGTCGCGACGCGCCAGACGGCGGTCAGACCACGCAATGTCATGTAGGCGGCGACACCGAGCACGACGAAGACCACCACGAACCGACCGAACATGGACCCGCCCTGGCGCTCGCGAACCAGAGAGAGAAGCCAATAGAGCGGGAGCATGAGGATCAGACTCAGCACCGGGCCGCGGGAGCCCGTCATGAGCATGCCCACGACCGTGAAGGCCAGGCAGGCGTGGACCCAGAGCTGCGATGTGATCTTCCAACTCGTGGTGGCCAGCACGCCGAGGAGGAGCGCCGCGTTGGCCAGTAGGTAAGAGGCATAGCCGCTGATGAAAGAGAAGGTGCCGGTGACGCGCACGAAGGCCGAGGCACCGAAGCTGATCGCGTTCTCGCCGCCGCCGCGGGCGTAGGTGTTGAGCCAGCTGTCGCGCGGGCTCAGGAACTGAGCGGTCCCGAGGAGGCCAACGGGGATCGTCAGGAGCAGCAGGCGCTTGAGAAAGAGGGCGGCCTCGGCGTCGGACGAGAAGATGGCTGGCAGTACCCAGAGGAGTGGGATGTAGAGGAAGTAAGCCTTGAAACCCAGGAGTCCCAAGAGGGGAGTGGGCAGCTGCGGGTTTACGACCTGACTTGCTCCGAAGACGACGCTCGCGACGAGGAGGACGGACAGCCCTGGAGGGACCAGCCGGCGCGAGAGCCTTGCCGCCCCACTGCTCAGGTAGCCGGCGTAGGCGCCGATCAGCAGGATGTCCTTGGCAAAGTAGACCAGGTCCTGGGCACCCGGTAGAAGCCACTTCCGAATAGCACCTTCGAAGACGACCAGCACCATGACGGCCTGCACCGCCGCCCGCCATCTGCGAAAGGCCCAGGCGATGGCAACGAGGCCGGCGAGCAGGACGATGCCGGTGCGCTTCAACGAGTCGTAGACGGGCGCGAGCGCCTCCGCCAGCGGCTGCTCGACGAATACATGCCAGCCGAGCGGGGCGACGCTGGCGAACGCGGTCA
>CALMQI010000392.1 GCA_937871935.1 uncultured Burkholderiales bacterium | reverse complement strand
TCACCGTGTGCTCGTATCCTTCGTGCGAGTAGCCCCACACCGCGTCGAGCAGCTGGGTCCGCGAGAAGACCCGTCCCGGGTGCTGCGCGAAATGCAGCAGCAGCTCGAACTCGAGCGCGGTCAGCTCGAGCAGCTGGCCGCGCACGCGCACCTCGCGCCGCGCCGGCAGGATCTCGACCTCGCCGTTGACCAGCGCCGCGCCGGGGCCCGGTGCGCTGGCTTGGCGCAGGAGCTCGGCGCGGCGCAGCAGCGCCTTCACACGCGCCAGCAGCTCGGCCATCGAGAACGGCTTGGTCAGGTAGTCGTCGGCGCCGAGCTCAAGGCCGAGTACGCGGTCGAGCTCGGTCGACTTGGCCGTCAGCATCAGGATCGGCACCGCGCCGCCGCGCCCGCGCAGCGCCTTGCAGACCTCCAGGCCGTCCACGCCCGGCATCATCAGGTCGAGCACCAGCAGGTCGCGCGCCAGTTCGGCCTGCTGCGCCAGCGCCTGCGCACCGTCGGCCACCGCCGTCACCTGGTAGCCGGCCTGGCGCAGATTGAGTGCGATCAGGTCGCGGATGTCGGCCTGGTCTTCAGCGACGAGGATGTGCGGCGGCATGGACGGACAGTCGCGCCGCGAAACGGCGTTCTTACAGCGATGTTATCTGGCTGTGATCTTGCGCGAGACCGCTGCGAGACGCCGCCGCGACAGTCACACCACCGGCAACCCACTTGAAGTGCGCTCCATGAAGCCTCTCGCCACGGCAGACGCCACCGCCCCCTCCGCGACGCAAGCGCTCGGCTGGACCGAGCTGATCGAGCACCGCAGCTTCCTGGTGCGCTACGCGCAGCGCCGGCTGCTCGACCCCGCGCTGGCCGAGGACCTGGTGCACGATGTGTTCGAGGCCGTGATGAGCGGCCGCGCCTCGTTCGGCGGGCGCTCGGCTGTCCGCAGCTGGCTGGTTGCCGTTCTGCGCCACAAGATCGTCGACCTGGTGCGCGAACGCAGCGGCCACGACAGCCTGGACGCCGCTTTCGACGGCGAGGAGGAATGCAGCCTCGAATGCCCGCAGCCGGGTCCCGACGAGGTGGCCGAACACCGCGAACGGCTGTCACGCGTGCTGGTCTGCATCGCCGCGCTGCCGGCCGGGCTTCGTGACGCCATGCAGTTGCGCGTGCTGCGCGACCAGACCACCGAGGCGGTGTGCCAGATGCTCGGCATCAACCAAGCCAACCTGTTCGTGCGCCTGCACCGGGCGCGCCAGCAGCTGGCCATGCACTAGCCACCGTCTGTGGCCGCAAACTACCGCGGGGCGACACTTCATCGCACTGACAAGCTCCCAATGGCTGCCAACGGCCCCGTTGCGGTCGTTCGCGAGGGGGTATCCCGGCCCGCAGGGCCGGGACGCCGGCGGTTGAGCGCCAGGGCATGCCCGCCCGCAGCCTTGCACCCTCGGTCACACGTAGGCGCGCAATGCGGACGCTCGATGTCACACAAGGGCCGAGACCGACCATGCGCCGCACAGGCCTCATCTCAAATCACCCTCTTTCGCGCCCAGGCGGAGAACAACTCGCCGAACACGATGAGCAGCAGGATCACGAAGATCACCGTCGCGATGCCGCCGTAGTTGTAGCTGGCCATCTGCCGATGCAGCGCCAGCCCGAGGCCACCCGCACCCACCAGGCCCATGATGGTGGAGCGGCGAATGTTGACGTCCCACTCGAAGATCACGTTGCCGATCACCACCGGCAGCACCTGCGGCACGATGCCGAACATCAGCACCTGGAAGCGATTGGCGCCGACCGCGCGCATCGCCTCCACCGGGCCCTTGTTGACGTCCTCGATCGCCTCGGCCACCGTCTTGCTGATGAAGCCGATCGAGCGCACGGCCATCGCCAATACACCGGCCAGCGCGCCCAGGCCCACCGCGGCCACGAACACCAGGCCCCACACGACCTCGTGCACCGAACGGCTCAGCGTCATCAGCACACGGCCGAGCAGATAGGTGGCGCGGCCGAGCGGCGAGATGTTGTCGGCGCCGAGCCAGGCCACGGGAATCGCCATCAACGCGCCGAGCAGCGTCGCCAGCGTGGCCATCAGCACGGTCTCGAGCGTGGCCTCCCACAGGCTGGTGAGGATAGCCGCGTCGAAATCGATGAAACGCCAAGCTGCCTTGGCCACGCCGGCGGCGCTGATGCGGCTCCAGTCGGTGTCGCCGACCACGATGGCCTCGATGCTCCAGGCCACGACGGCACCCAGCAGCAGATAGACCGCATAACGCCGTGCGCGGCTGCGCCGTCGCGCGGCGGCCAGCGCATCGATGCGATCGGCCTGGCTGCCGCCGCCGGACAGCACCGCCGACAACTAGAGCACCTCCATCGCGTAGATGTCGGCCAGCACCGCCTTGTCGATCTGCGCCGGCGGGCCGTCGAACTTCTTGATGCCCTCCTGCAGGCCGATGATGCGGTCGCAGAACTCGAGCGCGAGGTCCACGTCGTGGATGTTGCACAGCACCGGCACCTGGAACTCGCGCGCGATGCCCCGGATCATGCCCATCACCTCGCGCGAGATCTTCGGATCGAGCGCCGAGGTGGGCTCGTCCACCAGTAGCAGCTTGGGCGCCTGGATCAGCGCACGCGCAATGCCCACGCGCTGGCGTTGCCCGCCGGACAGGGCGTCGGCGCGCTTGTCCATGTGATCGATCAGGCCCACGCGGTCGAGCAGGCGCACCGCGTCGGCGATGTCGCTCTTGCCGTAGGCGCGAAACAGGCTGCGCAGGTTGCCCATGTAGCCGAGCCGCCCGGTCAGCACGTTGTCGATCACGCTCAGGCGATCGATCAGGTTGAACTCCTGGAAGATCATGCCGATGTTGCGCCGCTGCCGCCGCATCGCGCCCTCGTCGAGCGGGAGCAGGTCGACGCCGTTGAACGCAACCTGTCCGCCGCTCGGCTCGACCAGCCGGTTGACGCAGCGGATCAGCGTGGACTTGCCGGCGCCGCTGGGCCCGATGATGGCGACGAACTCCTCCGGGCCGACGTCGAACGAGATGCCCTTGAGGATCTCCTTGCCCGAGGTGTAGCTGACCCGCAGGTCGCGCACCAGCAGGACCGGAGACGCGCTCTGCGGGGCGGCGTGCGGCTGCAGGACAGCGGCCACGATGCGCGACCTACTTGGTGACGTCGCGGATGATGTTGTAGTCGGCGTCGACCATCTTCACGACCTTTTCCGACTTCACGTTGGCCAGGTACTTCTTGCCGTCGTCGTTCTGGTCCACCTGCAGGAAGGTGTTCGCGATCTTGGCCTTCAGCTCGTCGCACAGCGTATTGCGGTAGACGAACGGGTCCTGCGGCAGCAGCGGCGAGTACCACAGGTAGTTGAACTCCTCCTGCTTCACCTTGCCGGCGTTCACCGTCTCCATGAAGCGGTGCGTGGCCACGAAGGCGGCGTCGACCTTGCCTTCGGCGACCGAGATCGCCGACAGGTCGTGCCCGCCCGAATACACCACCTTGGAGAAGTAGGTCTTCAGCGCCGGCGTGTTGTTCTGCTTCGGAAACACATTCTCCGGTACCAGGCTGCCCGAGGTGCTGGCCGGATCCACCAGCGCCAGCACCGAGCCCTTGAGCGAGGCGATGTCGATGAACTTGCTGCCCTTCTTGGTGATCAGCACGGCCTTGTAGCCGGGGCCGGCCTCCTGGATGCCGTTCTTCAGTCGCGAGTAGGTGCCGAACACCTCGACCGTCGGCTCCTTGTTCTTGGCGATCACGTAGCTCTCGGGGCCGAGCACGGCCACGTCGACCCACTTGCCGAGCAGCGCCTCGACCACCGACGAGTACGAGGTCGGCATGTAGAACTCGATCTTCTTGCCGGTGTTCTTGCTCAGCTGGTCGAGGATGGGCTTGTAGTAGGTGAGCTCGCGCAAGCTGTCCTGCGTCGGCACCAGCGAGAACTTGAGCACCTTGGGGTCCTCGCACTTCGTCTGTGCAAACGACGGCGCGGCAAACGCCAACGCGGCCGTCAGGACCGCCAATACCTGGGTAATCCGATGCTTGTGCATGACTGTCTCCTCGTGGGTCGGTGGTTGAATGCGTGTTCGGGCGCTCTGTCGGCGCCTTGATCTGAGCTTGCGGGCTACGGCACGATCGCGGCGCGCAGCACCTTGCGGTCCTCTGCGTCCTTCATCGCCTGGCCGATCTGGTGCAGCCCGTAGGTGCCGTCGACCAGCGCCTTGAACGGGAAGCGCTCGCGGTTGACGGTGACGAAGTCGAGCGCCTCGATCAGGTGGCGCGGGTGGTAGTTGTGCACCCCGCGCAGCGTGATCAGCTTGCGCAGGATGAGATTGACGTCGATGTTGACGAACGAATCGGGGTTGACCACGCCGCCGAGCACGTAGTGACCGCCGGTGCGCAGCATCTGGATGCCGGCCGGGATCACGCTCGGATAACCGCAGACCTCGATCACCGCGTCCGCCCCTTCCGGTTTGCACAGCGCCTTGACCTGCTTGATCAGATCGGCCTCGCTGTGCGCCGCCGGGTCGAACACGTGGTCGCAGCCGAAGCGCTTGCCAAGGTCGCGCCGGGCCGGCACGGTGTCGATGCCGATGACCAGCCGCGCACCGCGCGCCTTGGCGATCGCCGAGGCGTACAGACCCAGCAAGCCGAGGCCCTGCACGACCACCGCGTCGCCCATGCGGATCTCGGCCTTCTCGGTGACGCAGATCACCGTCGCCACGCCGCAGTTGACCGGCGTGGCCTCTTCATCGCTCAGAACGTCGGGCAGGCGCAGGATCCACGATCTCGGCAGGATGTAGCAGTACTGGCCGAAGCCGCCGTGATGATGCGGCGCCGTCGTGACGGCCATGTGACCGTACTTGTCGACGCCGGGGCTCTTCTGCGGCAGGTCGAGCACCTCGGTGTAGTAGTTGTCGCCCGGGATGAAGTACTCGCTCCAGGTGATGCGATCACCCACGCGCAGCGGATCCCCCCGCATGTCCTTGCTGACGCCGGCACCCAGCTCGACGATGGTGCCGATGATCTCGTGGCCCAGCACGCCGGGCGTGGGATTGGGCCGGTGTCCCAGGTAGCTGTGGATGTCGCTGCGGCAGATGGTGCACATGCGCACCTTGACCAGCACTTCGCCCGGCGCCGGCTCGCGGATCGGGAACATGCGCAGCTCGAAGGGCGCATTGGGCTTGTCGTAGACCGCGACCTGGCCTTGTGCGGGCCTCATCTCAGACAGTTCCATTGATGGCGAAGTCGAAGATCTGGTAGCTCTTCAGCGTCTCGCCGGCCGCCCTCATCTTGTAGGCGTCATTCAACGGCCGGTTCACGATGAACGGCACCTTGGTCTCCGACACGCCGCCGTGCGTGCGCAGGCGGTGACCCTTCAGGCCCGACAGATCGTGCTTCGAGGCCGAACTGCCGATGCAGACGTCGTGGCGCGACACCACCGCCACGTCGCCCTCGCGGTCGGGCGGCATGTCGAACAGGCGGCACGCCGTCTCGCGGTCGAGCGCCTGCTCGATGCCGTCGATGCCGCCGATGCAGTCGATGATCTGCCGCGCCGTGACCTTGCCGCGCGACCATACGCGCACGAAGCCGCCCAGCGAGCCGTGGTGGCCGACGAAGGCGTCGGTGATCGGGCAGATGACGATCGTCTCGTCCTGGCCGAACCGGGCGTCCAGGATGTCCTGCAGCCAGATCACGTTGGGCTCGCCGGCGGCGTTGCTCTTGTCGTTCATGCCGTGGTCGGCGGTCACCGCCACCGTGGCATCCAGCGCCGCCAGCCGGCCCAGGCAGTCGTCGAGCTTGCGGTAGAAGGTACGCGCGCCGTCTTCCTCGGGCGCCCACTTGTGCTGCACCCAGTCGGTCAGCGACAGGTACAGGATGTCGGGGCGGCGCTCCTTCAGCAGCTTGATGCCGGCCTCGAGCACGAACAGGCTCAGCTCCATCGAGTACATGCCGGGTTTGTCCATGCCCAGCCACTGCAGCGCGTTCTCGATGCCGTTCTCGGCGAGGGTGCACTTCTCGACGAACTCGGCCGACATCGAGACGTGTCCCTTCGAGACGTCGAGCCCTTTGGACAATTGCTTGCGCAGTTTGTCCTTCGCGGTGATCGACACCACCTTGGCGCCGGCGTCGGCAAAGCGGGTGACGATCGAGTCGCCGCGCAGCAATTCCGGGCCGGTCATCACCACCGGCTCCCAGGTGCGCGTGTCGAGATAGAAGTTGCCCGAGATGCCGTGCCGGCTGGTCGGCGTGCCGGTGATGATCGACATGTTGTTGGGGCAGGTGAACGACGGCATCGAGCCATCGACCACGGTGGCGTAGCCCTCGCGCACGAAGCGCGCCAGATGCGGCACGGTACCGTCGGCGAGAAAGCGCCGCAGGTACGCGGGGTCGCCGCCGTCGACGCAAACCACCACCACCGGGCGCTGCGGCCAGCGGTAGGTGATGCCATTGACGGTGACGGGAGAGGGGCTGCTGGAACTCATGATGACCCTGTGATGAGAAAAGACGATGGATTCATTCGGTGCGGGCGCGCAGCGGCGGCTTGGCCAGCGCGCCGTGCAGCCGCTCGCGGCTTTGCAGCACATGCTCGGTGAGCAGCCGCTCCGCGAGTTTCTCGTCGCCCTTTGACACCGCGGTGACGATCGCCTCGTGTTCGCGGGTGGAGATCGGGATGTTCTCGGTGCTGCGCGAGATGGTCTCGCGGCGGTACAGGTCGAGCTCGTTGACGACGCGCCGGTAGTGGGTGAGCAGCGCCGCGTTGCGCGCTGCCCGGGCCAGGATGTCGTGGAATTCGACGTTGAGCGCAAAGTAGGCCTCGGGCTTGCGTGACTTGTCCTGCGCCGCCATCTTCTTGACCACTCCGCGCAGTTGCTCGATCTCCTCGGTGTCGATGCGGCGCGCCGCCAGCTTGCCGATCAGGCCCTCGAGCGCCGCGCGCACTTCGTAGATCTGGTTGGCCTCCTCGAGCGTCACCTCGCGCACGAAGACGCCGCGATTTTTCTCCACGCGCACCAAGCCGGCCTGGTCGAGCGCGCGGAAGGCTTCGCGGACCGGCCCGCGCGACACGCCCAGCGCATGGGCGATGTCCACCTCGTTGAGCTTGGCGCCGACCGCGATCTCGCCGGAGACGATCTGGCGCTCCAGCTCGCGCTGCGCCAGCGTGGCCAGTGAGTTCTCGCGCAGCATCTCGATGGCGGCCGCCGCGGCGCCGGCTCGCTTGCTCGGATCGGATTGCATGGGAACACTCCAGTCTGGGAGAGGCAGTGGTCAGGGCGCGCGATGGGCCGGTTGATCGTAGATTGCCGGTTGCAGATTGTCAACAAACGGCCACGCCCCGCCGCGTATCGACCGCTTCAGTCGACGAAGCGCACGCCGGCCGTCTGAGCGCGCAGCCGCGGGTCGCGCGACGCCACGGTGAGCGGCCGGCCCTGAAGCGCCTCCAGGCAGCGCGCGAGCGTGTCGTCCTCCAGCCGCTGCATCGCCTCGCGGGTATAGAAGGTCAGGTGCGGGCACAGCACCACACGGTCCATGTCGTAGAGCGCCGACAGCGGATGCCCGGCGCGCGCCAACGGCTCGCGGCCATAGACGTCCAACCCCACCCCACCCAGCCGCCCGGCTTGCAGCGCGGCCAGCAGCGCCGCCTCGTCGATGATCTCGCCGCGCGACACGTTGACGAGCCAGGCACCGGGCTTCATGCGCGCGAGCTCGGGCGCGCCGATCAGGTGGCGCGTGTCGCCGTTGAGCACGCAGTGGATCGACACCGCGTCGCAGCGTGCCAGCATCGCGCCGAGGTCGTCGCAGCGCTCCACCGGCATGTCGGTGGCGTGCGGGTCGTAGCCCAGCACCTGCATGCGAAACGCTCCGGCCATACGCGCCATCGAGCGGCCGATGCGGCCCACGCCGACCAGTCCGAGCGTCTTGCCGGCCAGGTCGCTGGCCAGCCAGCGCGGCTCGGGCCAGGCCCAGCCGTCGCGGTCCATCGCGTGCTGGATCGGCTTGAAGCGCTTGGCCAGCGCCATCAGCAGCGCGAACGCGCCCTCGGCCACGGTCTCCTCCGCATAGGTCGGCACGTTCACCACCGGCACGCCGCGCTCGCGTGCCGCGGCGATGTCGATCGCGTCGATGCCGACGCCGTACTTGACGATGGCACGCAGCTTCGGTGCCGACTCGATCGCACGCCGCGTGATGTGGGCGTAGCACATCAGCAGCAGGTCGGCGTCGGCGAGCTCGCGCACCAGCACGTCCTCGGGCGTGCCGTCGGGCAGCAGCACCACATCGGCGCCGAGCGCGCGCAAGCGCTCGTCGACCCGCGTCATCTCGAGCTCGCGGTCGGTGCGGACGATCTTCCAGCGTGCAGCCACGGCAGCTCCCTACTTCTGGTCAGGCGAATCGAAGGGCGATGACGCCGCCCGCGATGGTCACCGCACCGGTGGCGCGCTGCAGACCGAAGCGCTCCTTCAGGATCCACACGCTGAACGCGGTGGCGAAGAGCACGGAGGTCTCGCGCAGCGCCGACACCAGCGCCACCGGGGCACGCGTCATGGCCCACAGCGCGATCAGATACGAGCCGAGCGACGCCGCGCCGCCCAGCGCGGCCAGCGGCCAACGGGTGCGCGCGTAGGCAACGATCGCGCGCCGCCCGGCGCGGTCCCGCTGCCACCACACGAGCGCCGGGTACGGCACGCCGTCGAGCACGAACAGCAGCAGCACGTAGCTCGCCACCGCGTGGCCGGCCGCAGCGGTGACGCGCACGCCGCTGCCGTCGATGAAGGTATAGGTGGCGATCACGCAGGCGTTGGCCAGCGCATAGATCAGCGCACGACGGTGATGCAAGGCCTCGCCGGGGTGCGCCAGGCCGACCAGCGCGACGCCTAGCGTCACCGCCAGCACTCCCATCCAGGCCAGCGGCGTGAGGCTCTCGCCGAGCACGAACGAGCTGCCCAACGCCACCAGCAGCGGCGCGCTACCGCGCATGATCGGATAGGTCATGCCCAGCTCGCCGTGCTTGTAGGCGCCGGCCAGCGTGATGTAGTAGGCCACGTGCACGGTCAGCGACGCAGCGATGTAGGGCCAGGTGGCCGCGGGCGGCAGACCCACCAGCAGCAACGGCGGGATCGCCACCAGCGCGCCGACGAAGTGCACCAGCGCGGTGTCGACTTCCTTGTCGCCGCTGCTCTTGACCAGCGTGTTCCAGCCGGCGTGCAGCACGGCCCCGCACAGCACCGCGAGCACGACGCCCCAGGTGAGGCTCATTGAGTCGGTCGCGGCGGGCGACCCGCAGGCAGCCTGAGGCTCATTCGCTCTGCCGCAAGTCCGAATCCAGCGGCGCCAGCACCGAGGGTCGGATGCGGGTGGCCGTCAGCGCGCCGGCCGACTCGAGGATCGGGTAGGCGATCGAGCAGATATGCGAGTTGATGCGCTTCAGGTCACTGATGAGGTCCAGGTGCAGCGAGCTCGTCTCGATGCTCTGCTGCGAGTTCTCGCGCAGCCGGGCGATGTGGCTGTTGGCGTATTCGAGCTGCAGATCGCGGAAACGCGCCTTCTCCTCCAGCAGCTTGCGCGCGTCGCGCACATGGCCGTCGAGGAATACGCTCATGCCCAGGCGCAGGTTGGCCACCAGCCGTTCGTGCAGGTGACACACCTCGCCCAGGCCGGCGTCCGACAGCCGCCGGTTGGGCCGGATCTTCTTGTCCTCGATGTCCTGCAGCACGCGCTCGATGATGTCGCCGATCTGCTCCATGTTGATGGTGAACGACACCACGTCGGTCCAGCGTCGGCTCTCGCGTTCGGACAGCGACTCGCGCGAGATCTGCGTCAGGTACAGCTTGATCGCGGTGTAGAGCGAATCGACCTCATCGTCCATCTGGCGCAGCTGCTCGGCCAGGTTGATGTCGTTGTTGCGCAGCACCGGCACGATGCCACGCAGCATGGTCTCCACCACGTCGGCCTGGTGCAGCGCCTCGCGCGCCGCGCAGCTGATCGCCAGCGACGGCGTCTCGAGTGCCGACGGGTCCAGGTGTTCGGGTCGCTGCCCGATCCTGCCCTTCGACTCGGGCAGCCAGCTCGTCAGCCAGCGCGCCGTGGTGCCGGTGAATCCGATGAACAGGATCGCCAGTGCGATGTTGAAGAACAGGTGGAACAGCACGACCTGCTGGTGCACCTCGCCGGTGAGCTGCTGCAGCCAGGTGTGCACCTGCGGCAGCAGCGGGATCGCACACACGGCGCCGACCGCCTTGAACAGCAGGTTACCCAGCGGCAGCCGCCGCTCGGCCACCGGCGCGCGCGCGGTGAGCAGCACGGCCAGCAGCCCGCTGCCCAGGTTGGCGCCGAGCACCAGGCCGAGCGCCACGCTGGCCGGCACCATGCCCGAGACGGCGAGCGTGGCCGTCAGCAGCACGATGGCCAGGCTCGAATACGACAACACGGTCAGCAGCGCGCCGACCAGAATGTCGAGCAGCACCTCGTTGGGTAGCGCCGCCAACAGCGCGCGCACGGCGGCCGACTCGGTGAGCGGCCGAGTCGCATCGACGATGAACTGCAGCGACAGCAGGATCAGCCCGAGCCCGATGGCCACGCGGCCGAGCCGGCCGGTGGTGGTCTTCTCGCGCGAGATGAAGGCCACCACGCCGCCGAAGATCAGCAGCGGCGACAGCCACGACAGGTCGAACGAGAACACCACCGCCATCAGGCTGGTGCCCATGTCGGCGCCCAGCATCACGGCCAGCGCCGCGGCCAGCGGCACCAGCGCGCGGCCGAGGAACGACGTGACGATCAGGCAGGTGGCGGTGCTGCTCTGGATCAGGCTGGTCACGCCAAGGCCGGCGATCAGTGCCTTGGGCCGCGACGACATGCCCACCGCCAGCATGTGGCGCAGGTTCTCGCCGAAGACGCGCAGGATCCCCGTGCGCACGATCTGCGTCCCCCACACCAGCAAGGCGATGGCAGCGAGCAGATTGAGCAGATGGACCATGGATCGCAGCAAAGCGGCAGCGGCATTCAGCCGGCCGGGTGCCGGTGTGGGGCCCGGTGTCGAACGACCGGCGTTGCGCCCATTCTGCGCGCCCGCTGCCGAGCCCGTGCACGGTTCGGCGACAAGGGCTTCACGGTGGGTGCACAGCCGTGCGGCCGCTGCACTGTCATGGCGCCGATTGGAACCCCGATGGTGCACATTGTCAACAATCGGCAAAATACGGTTGACATCTTCGATGCGCGGCCGCTACGGTCGAGGCCGGCGCGGCCGCGCGGACATCGGGTTGTCATGCTTGGCGCGGCAGGCTCGGGTCCGTAATCTCGATGGATCCCCGCACACCGATCAACCGACAGGAGAAGATGCATGACGTCGCGACTCTCGAGCCTCATGGCCGTACTGGCGGGCACCGCCGCCTTCGCGCTGGCGAGCTCCGCCTTCGCGCAGAAGACCACGCTGCTGGTCTACACCGCGCTCGAAACCGACCAGCTGAAGGCCTACCAGGAAGGCTTCAACAAGGTCGAGCCCAACATCGAGCTGAAGTGGGTGCGTGACAGCACCGGCGTCATCACTGCAAAGCTGCTGGCCGAGAAGGGCAATCCGCAGGCCGACGCCGTGATGGGTGTGGCCGCCTCGAGCCTGGCGCTGCTCGACAAGAACGGCATGCTGGTGCCGTACAAGCCGCTCAACGCCGACGCGCTGATGAGCCAGTACATCGACAAGAAGAACCCGCCGGCCTGGTTCGGCATGGACGTCTGGGGCGCCACGGTGTGCTTCAACACCGTCGAGGCCAAGAAGCGCAACCTCCCCAAGCCCGAGACCTGGAAGGACCTCACCAAGCCCGCCTACAAGGGCCAGATCGTGATGCCCAACCCGGCCAGCTCGGGCACCGGCTTCTTCGACGTGAGCGCCTGGCTCACGCTGTGGGGCGACGACAACGGCAAGGGCGGCGGCTGGAAGTACATGGACGCGCTGCACGAGAACATCGCGCAATACACCCACTCCGGCTCCAAGCCGTGCAACATGGCCGCCAGCGGCGAGTTCGTGGTCGGCATCAGCTTCGAGTACCGCGCCAACGCCAACAAGGCCAAGGGCGCGCCGATCGACCTGGTATTCCCGAAGGAAGGCCTGGGCTGGGACCTGGAGGCCTTTGCCATCCACAAGGGCACCAAGAAGCTCGACGCCGCCAAGAAGCTCGCCGACTGGGCCTCGAGCAAGGACGCGATGCTGCTGTACGGCAAGAACTTCGCGATCACAGCGCAGCCCGGCGTGGCCGCGCCACTGGCCAACGTGCCCAAGGACTACGAGGCGCGGCTGGTGAAGATGGACTTCGCCACCACCGCCGCCAACCGCGAGCGCGTGCTAGCCGAGTGGACCAAGCGCTACAACAGCAAGACCGAAAAGAAGTGATGGCCCACCCCCGGAGCGGCCTGCGGCCGCCTCCCCCTCAAGGGGGCCACACCAGCGGCCCGGCCGAGCCGGTTCCGCGGTGTGCGCTTGACTATGCGGGTTGCTAGCCCGGAGATCGCAGCGCTGGAAGTCAGCCGCGCCCCATTCCTTCGGCTGCAGGGCATCCGCAAGGACTTCGGTTCGTTCACCGCGCTGAAGGACATCCACCTCGACATCGCCAAGGGCGAGTTCGTCTGCTTTCTCGGCCCCTCGGGTTGCGGCAAGACCACGCTGCTGCGGGTGATCGCGGGGCTCGAGGTGCAGACGGCCGGGCGCATCGAGCTGGCCGGGCGCGACATCACGGCGCTGCCGCCAGCCGGGCGCGACTACGGCATCGTGTTCCAGTCGTATGCCCTCTTCCCCAACCTCACGGTGGCGCAGAACGTGGCCTACGGCCTGGTCAACCGCAAGGTGCCGCGGGCGCGGGCGGCGGCGCGCGTGGCCGAGCTGCTGGCGCTGGTCGGTCTGCCGGGCAGCGAGGGCAAGTTCCCGGCGCAGCTGTCGGGTGGCCAGCAGCAGCGCATCGCGCTGGCGCGGGCGCTGGCCACCGCGCCGGGGCTGCTGCTGCTCGACGAGCCGCTGTCGGCGCTCGATGCCATCGTGCGCGTCAAGCTGCGCCAGGAGATCCGCGCCCTGCAACGCCAGCTCGGCGTGACCACCGTGATGGTCACGCACGACCAGGAAGAGGCCTTTGCGGTGGCCGACCGCATCGTCGTGATGAACCAGGGCAGCATCGAGCAGGTCGGCGACGCGATGCAGGTCTACCGCGAGCCGCGCTCGCTGTTCGTGGCCGACTTCGTCGGCCGCATCAACGTGCTGCCGGCGCACACGGTCGAAGGCGGCGGCCTGCGCGTGGGCCGCCATGTCTTCGCCTGCGAGCACGCCCACGCGCCGGGCCGCGACGTGCGTGTGTACCTGCGGCCGGAGGACGTGCTGGCGCGGCCGCTTCCACCCGGCGACCCCAACGTGTTCGACGCGCAGATCGAGAAGATCGAGTTCATGGGCCCGTATTGCCTGGTGCGGGTCAGCGGCGACGCGCTCGGTGAGCACCGTCTCACGGTGTACCTGTCGCTCAACTACCTGGCCGAGGCGCAGCTCGCCGTCGGCAGCCGCTTGCCCTTACGCCTGGTGCCGGAGCGGATGCGGGTGTTCGAGTGAACGCGGGCGCCGCCGTCGCTGCCGGCCCGGTGCGGCAACACGTGCACTGGACGGAGCGCATCGCGCACGTCGTGCTGCTGCTCGTGGCGCTGGCGCTGCTGGCGTTTCTGGCGGGGCCGCTGGGCGCGATCCTGCAGCAGTCGATGCAGGACGCCGAAGGCCAGTTCGCCGGTCTGAAGAACTTCGTGGCCTATGCGCGCACGCCGGCGCTGCTGGAGTCGCTGTGGAACAGCGTGTGGGTCTCCGCGGTGGTGACGGTCGTGACGATCCCGCTGGCCTTCGGCTTCGCCTATGCGCTGACGCGCAGCTGCATGCGCTTGAAAGGCCTGGCGCGCACCATCACGCTGGTGCCGCTGCTGGCACCGTCGCTGCTGGCGGCCATCTCGCTGATCTACTGGTTCGGCAACCAGGGTGTTCTGAAGGCCTGGCTCACGGGCATCGGCATCGAGCAGATCTACGGCGCGCCGGGCATCGTGATCGCCGAGATCTTCAGCACCTTTCCGCACGCACTGATGATCCTCGTCACCGCGCTTGCTGCCGCCGATGCGCGGCTGTACGAGGCGGCCGATTCGATGGGCACGCGCGCGGCGCGCAAGTTCTTCACCATCACGCTGCCGGGCGCCAAGTACGGCCTGATCTCGGCCGCGCTGGTGACCTTCACGCTGGTGGTCACCGACTTCGGTATCCCGAAGGTGATCGGCGGCAACTTCAACGTGCTGGCCACCGACGTGTTCAAGCTCGTCATCGGCCAGCAGGACTTCGCCCGCGGCGCGGTCGTCGCGCTGCTGCTGCTGGCGCCGGCGGTGCTGACCTTCGCGGTCGACCACTGGGTCAGCAAGAAGCAGACGGCGATGCTGACCGCGCGCGCCGTGCCGCTTGCGCCGAAGCCGGCGCCGCTGTTCGACGCGCTGATGAGCCTGTACTGCCTGCTGGTGTGCGCGCTGATCCTGGCGATGCTCGGCATGGCGGTGTTCGCGTCGTTCGCGAGCTTCTGGCCCTACAACCTGTCGCCCAGCCTGCGCCACTATGCGATGGGTCTGTTCGATGCCGAGGTGGGCGACGCCTTCGTCAACAGCCTCGCCATGGCCGCCGGCACCGCAGTGATCGGCACTGCGCTGGTCTTCGTGGGTGCCTACATGCTGGAGAAGACGCAGGGCCTCAAGCCGCTGCGCAGCCTGGTGCGGCTGCTGGCGATGCTGCCGATGGCCGTGCCAGGGCTGGTGCTGGGCCTGGGCTACATCTTCTTCTTCAACGCGCCGACCAATCCGCTGAATGGGCTGTACCACACGCTGACTCTGCTGACGATCTGCACCGTGGTGCACTTCTACACCACAGGCCACCTGACGGCCGTGACGGCGCTGAAGAGCCTGGACGCCGAGTTCGAGGCGGTATCGGCGTCGCTGAAGGTGCCGTTCTACAAGACCTTCTGGCGCGTCACGCTGCCGATCTGCACGCCGGCGCTGGTGGACATCGCGCGCTACTTCTTCATCAACGCGATGACGACGATCTCGGCGGTGGTGTTTCTCTACGCGCCCGAAACCAAGGTGGCCGCGATCGCGATCCTGAACCTCGACGAGGCGGGCGAGATCGGCGCGGCGGCCGCAATGGCGATACTGATCGCTGCGGCGAACACGGTGGCCACCTTCGTGTTCATGGGGCTGTCGTGGTGGATCGATCGAAGGACCCAGGCTTGGAAGAAGCGGTGATGTTCCTTGGTGGCTGGAGCGTTGAGCGGCGCGGCGGGCGGTACCCGCTGGGGGCTCATACTGGGTCGGTCGGCGCCTTTGGCGCCGACTTCGCTGCGCTGCTCGGTCTCGCGGCCCCGCTGCCGAACTCGCTACGCGGCCGCTGGCCGCTTCGCTCAACCATCGTCAGCGAGTCTGAAGTGGATGCGCGCACCTGCGGTGCGCGCGGGCCGCAAGCCCTGCGCTGCTCGCCGCCCCACAAATCGCCCCCAACGGGTACCGCCCACCGCGCTGCATCGCCCGTGACCTTCGACGACGAAAGCGAGCGCCGCTGGCCAAAGGCGGGTTCGGGTGGGCATGGGCGCGCCTGTGAGGCGCCGAGGAGCGCAGGGCTACGAGGGCTGCCCGTCGCCCTGAGGCGACGGGACGGCGAGGACCTTCGAGCTCCGAGCGCAGCGGCAGCCCGCAGGGCTGTCGCGCCCGCGCGAGGGCGAGTTCCGCAGCCGCCCTCGCAGACCGAGCACCGCAGGGGATCCCGGAGCGAAGCGGAGGGACGCCTCATCGAAGCGCCCAGGACCACCCGAACCTGCCTTTGCCTCGCTCCACACCACGCATGAAGAGACAACGATGGACCGCGACCGCATCCTCCTCACCCCCGGCCCCCTGACCACCACGCTGCGCACCAAGCTCGCGATGCTGAAGGACTGGGGCTCCTGGGACGCGGACTTCATCGCCGTCACCACCGGCCTGCGTCAGAGCCTGCTCGACATCGTGCACGGCCACGACACGCACGTGCTGGTGCCGCTGCAGGGCAGCGGCACCTTCAGCGTCGAGGCCGCGGTGGCCACGCTGGTGCCGAAGACCGGCCACGTGCTGGTGCCCGACAACGGCGCCTACTGCAAGCGCGCCGGCAAGCTGTCGCAGATGATGGGGCGCAAGGCCACCATGCTGCCCTGCCCCGAGGAAGCGCCGATCTCGGTGGCGGCGGTGGAGGCGGCGCTGCAGGCCGATGCCTCGATCACGCACGTGATCCTGATCCACTGCGAGACCGGCACCGGCGTCGAGAACCCGCTGGCCGAGGTGGCGGCGCTGTGTGAGCGGCACGGCAAGGGGCTGATCGTCGATGCGATGTCGAGCTTTGCCGCGCTGCCGATCGATGCGCGCAGGGTCCGCTTCGACGCGCTCGTCGCCGCCAGCGGCAAGTGCCTCGAGGGTGTGCCGGGCATGGGCTTCGTGTTCATCCGCAAGGCCGTGCTCGACGGGTGTGCCGGCAACAGCCAGAGCCTGGCGATGGACCTGCATGATCAGCATGTGTACATGGACAAGACCGGCCAGTGGCGCTTCACGCCGCCGACGCACGTGGTGGTGGCGCTGGCCGAGGCGGTGAAGCAGTTCGTCGAGCAAGGCGGCCAGAGCGCCCGCCTGGCGCGTTATGCCGACAACTGCCGCACGCTGGTCGACGGCATGGCGGCGATGGGTTTTCGCCCGCTGCTCAAGCCCGAGGTGCAGGCACCGATCATCGTGACCTTCCACGCGCCGGCGCACCCGGACTACGACTTCAAGCGCTTCTATGCCGGCGCCAAGCAGCGCGGCTTCATCCTGTACCCGGGCAAGCTGACGCAGATCGAGACCTTCCGCGTCGGCTGCATCGGCGCCATCGGCCGCAACGAGATGGCGCAAGCCGTGCAGGCCGTGGCCGACACGCTCAAGGAGATGGGCATTGCCGACGGAACGCCTGCACTCTGATCCCCCGCTTTCGAGGAGACTCCATGGCCACCCAGAAGATGCATCCCGCGCTCGACGCGGTGCGCAAGTCCGGCACCGGCAAGGTCAAGGTCGCGTGCAGCGACATCGACGGCATCCTGCGCGGTAAGTACCTGCACATCGACAAGTTTCTCGGCGCCGCCGAGCCCTACCCCAAGGGCGGCTTCGGCTTCTGCGACGTGGTGTTCGGCTGGGACTCCGGCGACCAGTGCTACGACAACGCGCAGGTCACCGGCTGGCAGCACGGCTTCCCCGACGCGCTGGCGCGGCTGGACCTCGACACCGCACGCCGCGTGCCGTGGGACGGCAACGTGCCGTTCTTCCTCGGCGAGTTCGTCAATGCCGACGGTTCGCCCTACCCCGTATGCCCGCGGCAGACGCTCAAGCGGGTGCTGGCGCAGGCGAAGAAGCTCGGCTTCGACGTGATGGCCGGCATGGAGTTCGAGTGGTTCAACTTCGCCGAGACGCCGCAGAGCTGGGCCGCCAAGAAGGGTGTCGGCCCCGACAGCCTGACCCCGGGCATGTTCGGCTACTCGCTGCTGCGCATGGCCGACAACCGCGGCTTCTTCAACGCGCTGATGGACGAGATGGCCGCTTTCGGTGTGCCCATCGAGGGCCTGCACACCGAAACCGGCCCCGGCGTCTACGAAGTGGCCATCGCGTTCAGCGAAGCACTCGAGGCGGCCGACCGCGCGATCCTGTTCAAGACCGGCGCCAAGGAGATCGGCAAGCGCTTTTCGATCATGCCGAGCTTCATGGCCAAGTGGCACCAGCACCTGCCGGGCTGCTCGGGCCACATCCATCAGAGCCTCTCGGACGGCAAGAGCAATCTCTTCTTCGACGCCAAGAGCAAACGCTCGATGAGCAAGTTGTTCGAGAGCTACCTGGCCGGCCAGGTGGCCTGCCTGATGGAATTCGCACCGATGTTCTGGCCCACGGTGAACAGCTACAAGCGGCTGGTCGACGGTTTCTGGGCGCCGGTGAAACCCACCTGGGGCCTGGACAACCGCACCGCGAGCTTTCGCGTCATCGCCGGCAGCCCGAAGGCGACACGCCTGGAGACCCGCTGCCCCGGCGCCGACGTGAACCCGTACCTCGCGATGGCGGCCGTCATTGCCGCCGGACTGCACGGCGTGGAAAAGGGCCTCAAGCTCACCGCACCGCCGATCACCGGCACCAACCAGGGGGCCGAGAACATCCCGCGCGCCCCGCGCTCGCTGATCCGCAGCACGCAGAACTTCAAGGTGTCGAAGGTCGCACGCGACTGGCTCGGCGACACCTTCGTCGACCACTTCGCCGCCACCCGAGAATGGGAGCATCGCCAGTGGCAGGACGCCGTGACCGACTGGGAACTGAAACGCTACTTCGAAATCATCTGAGCTCTCTGCGCCATGACCATCACCCGGTTCGCGTTTCCCACCCCCATCCATTTCGGCGCCGGCGCGCGTGCGCTGACCGGCCCGCATCTGCTCGAGCAAGGGCTGAAACGCCCGCTGATCGTCACCGACCGCGCGCTGGCCCGGCTGCCGGTGCTGGCTGAATTCAGGTCGCAGCTCTCGGGCCTGGACGTCGCGGTGTTCGACGGCATCTTCGGCAACCCCACCTGCGCGATGGTCATGGACGGGGCGTCGTCCTACAAGGCGCATCGCGCCGACTGCGTGATCGGCTTCGGCGGCGGCGCGGCGCTCGACGTGGCCAAGGTCGTCGGCCTGATGGCCACCCACCCCGGCGACGTGCTCGAGTACGTGTGGGACCACCCGCAGGTACGGACTATCCAGAATGACCTGCCCTACTTCGTGGCCCTGCCCACCACCTCGGGCACCGGCAGCGAGGTCGGCCGCTCCGCGGTGGTGAGCGAGAACGAAACCCACCACAAGCGCACGGTGTTCAGCCCGAGGATCCTCGCCAAGGCCGTGTTCGCCGACCCCGAGCTCACGCTCGCGTTGCCGGCCGCAGTGACGGCCGCCACCGGCATGGACGCGCTGACGCACAACATCGAGAGCTACCTGTCGCCGGCCTATCACCCGCTGTGCGACGGCATCGCGCTCGAAGGCCTGCGCATCGGGGCGCGCGCGCTGGCCAATGCAGTGGCCGAGCCCGGCAATCTGTCGGCGCGCGCCGACATGATGATGAGTTCGATGATGGGTGCCATCGCGTTCCAGAAGGACTTAGGCTCGGTGCACGCATGCGCGCACGCGCTCGGCGCGGTGTGCGATCTGCACCATGGACTGGCCAACGCGTTGATGATCGACACCGTGCTCGACTGGAACCGCCAGGCTGTACCCGACAAGTTCGCCGAACTGGCGCACGCGGCGGGCGTCGCCGGCGACGGCGCCGCATTCATCGCATGGCTGCGGGCGCTCAAGCAGCGCATCGGCATCACCGGCGGACTGGCCGCGCGGGGCGTCACGAAAGCCCACCTGCCACAGCTGGTGCCGCTGGCCGCGAAGGATTTCACCGCGCAGACCAATCCGCGACCCACGGTCGAGGCCGACTACGAGCGCTTCTTCCTGGCCGCGATGTAGCCTCCGTCCTTATGCAAGACCGCCTCAAGATCGGCATCTCGGCCTGCTTCTTCCACGCCGACGACCAGCGCCCCATCTTCAAGGGCAAGACGCTGCAGTACATCGAGCAGTCGGTCGCCCACTGGGTCGGCTCGCAGGGCGCGCTGCCGGTGATGGTGCCGTCGCCCGAAGGCGACACCTCGCGCGGCGCCGTGACCTACGCCGACTACGCCGGCTGGCTCGACGGCCTGGTGCTGATGGGCGGCTCCGACATGTGGCCGGGCCACTACGGCGAAGAGCCGCTGCAGCCGCACTGGAGCGGCGACCGCGTGCGCGACCAGTACGAGACGGCGCTGGCACGCGCCTTCGTCGCCGCCGGCAAGCCGGTGTTCGGCGTCTGCCGCGGCCTGCAGGTGCTCAACGTCGCCTTTGGTGGCTCGCTGTGGCAGGACATCGCGACGCTGCGCCCGGAGTCGAAGGCGCACCGCGACGCCGGGCTCTACGACCGGCACTTCCACCCGGTCGAGTTCGTGCCCGGCACACGGCTCGCACAGCTGTATCCGGGTGTCACGCGTGTCACCACCAACAGCGTGCACCACCAGGGCATCAACCGGCTGGCAGCCGACTTCGTGGTCGAGGCCCTCTGTCCGGACGACCAGATGATCGAGGCCGTGCGCTGGCGCGGGCCCAGCTACGTGGCCGCGGTGCAGTGGCACCCGGAGTTCCACGACCCCAAGGACAAGTCGGTGATCGACGACGCGCCGATCCTCAAGGACTTTCTCGACGCGGCGCGCGCGGCCCGGGCCGCCTGACAACGCGCAAGGCCCGTCGAACGTTGGCCCGAGCATGAAGACCGGCCCCTTGCTCATCGGCGTCTCGTCGCGCATCTACACGCCGGGCTCCGTCGGCATCAACGCCGGCGGCATCTGGACCAAGAACCTGCACTACCTGGAGCAGTCGGTGGCGCACTGGGTGCTGTCGGGCCACGCGATGGCGGTGATGATCCCGGCCGTCACCCGCGACAGCATCATCACGCGCAGTGATCTCGACCTCGACGACTACGCCGCCACGCTCGACGGGCTGCTGCTGCAGGGCGGCAACGACGTGGCACCCGAGAGTTACGGCGAAACGCCGCAACACGCCGACTGGGCCGGCGACCGCGTGCGCGACCTCTACGAAGTGGAGCTGATCGATGCCTTCGTGCGCGCCGGCAAGCCGGTGTTCGGCATCTGCCGCGGGCTGCAGCTGCTCAACGTGATGTTCGGCGGCACGCTGCTGCAGGACATCGCCACCCAGCGGCCGGCGTCGCGCGCGCATCGCGACGGCTCGGCCTTCGAGCGGCACTATCACGCCGTCGAGCTGGTGCCCGGCACGCGCCTGTCCGAGCTGTACCCGGGCGTGCAGCGCGGCACCGTCAACAGCCTGCACCACCAGGCGATCAAGGATCTCGCGCCCGACTTCGTGATCGAGGCGGTCTGCCCCGAAGACGGCATGATCGAAGCCGTGCGCCGCCGTGGCGCGGGCTACGTGGCCGCCGTCCAGTGGCACCCGGAGTTCCATGTGCCCGGCGACCCGGTCAACTTCGACGACACGCCGCTTCTGAATGACTTCCTGCAAGCCGCCCGCGATCTGCGGAATTGACACCACAACACCTCGAACAGGCCGCCGCGATGCCGACGCTGAAGATCCACAACCCCGCCACCAGTGAGCTGGTCGACGAGTTGCCGGCCGACGACGCCAGTTCGGTGGCGCGCAAGGCCGCCGCCGCCCGTGCCGCGCAGCCAGCCTGGGCCGCCACGCCGATCGCCGAGCGGCTGGCCACCGTGCGGCGCTTTCGCGAGCGCGTGGTCGTCGAGCTCGACACGCTGGCGACCACGCTGACGCGCGAGGTCGGCAAGCCGATCGCGCAGTCGCGCAACGAGCTGAACGGCCTGCTGCCGCGCATCGACTTCTTCGTCGAACAGACCGAAGGCGCGATCCGCGACGAGCATGTGTTCGACGGCGGCGGCATGCACGAGCAGATCGGCCATGTGCCGCTTGGCGTGGTGGCCAACATCTCGGCCTGGAATTACCCCTACTTCGTCGGCTGCAACGTCATCGTGCCGGCGCTGCTGACGGGCAATGCGGTGCTCTACAAACCGTCGGAATACGCCACCGGCACCGGCCTGCACATCACCCGGCTGCTGCACCAGGCCGGCGTGCCCGCGGCCGTGATGCAGGCGCTGGTAGGCGGCGGCGAGGTCGGTGCCGCGCTGCTGGCGCAGCGCATCGACGGCCTCTTCTTCACCGGCAGCCATGCCACCGGCGTGAGGATCGCGCAGGCGCTGGCACCCAGGCTCGTGAAGCTGCAGCTCGAGCTCGGCGGCAAGGATCCGACCTACGTGCGCGCCGATGCCGATGCGTTGGCCGCCGCCGAGAGCCTGGCCGACGGCGCGATGTACAACACCGGCCAGAGCTGCTGCTCGGTCGAACGCATCTACGTGCACGAGTCGCTGTACAGCGCCTTCGTCGACCACTTCGTCGCCGCCGTCCGGGGCTTCAAGGTCGGTGATCCGATGGATCCGGCCACCTACATCGGCGCGATCACCCGCGCGCCGCAGCTAGACGTGCTCGATACGCAGGTGGCGGATGCCAAGGCCAAGGGCGCCGAGCTGCTGTGCGGCGGACATCGCCTGCCCGGCCCGGGCCAGTGGTATGCGCCGACCGTGTTGACGAACGTGAACCACACGATGGAGCTGATGCGCGAAGAGAGTTTCGGCCCGCTGATCGGCATCCAGAAGGTGCGCGGCGACGACGAGGCGGTGGCCCTGATGAACGACACCCGCTACGGCCTCACCGCCGGCGTCTACACCCGGGACGAAGCCAGGGCCCGCGAGCTGCTCGCGCGCGTCAACGCCGGCAGCGTCTACTGGAACTGCTGCGACCGCGTCAGCCCGCGCCTGCCTTGGTCGGGCTACGGCGATTCGGGCATCGGGCTCACGCTGAGCACGCAGGGCATCCAGACTTTCACGCGCCCGAAGGCCTGGCATCTTCGGCAGCCGTGACCGTGCCGCGGCCGCTGCGCCTGACCCTGTTCGACCTCGACCACACGCTGCTCGACGGCGACAGCGACGTGCTGTGGTGCGAGTTCCTGATGCGCGAGGGCGTGCTCGACCGCGCCGAGTTCGAGCCGCGCAACCAGCGCATGGCGCGCGAGTACCAGGCCGGCACCGTGAGCGCGCAGGACTTCTGCGAGTTCTACGTCGCCACGCTCGGCGGGCGCACGCGTGCCGAGTGGGAGCCGCTGCGCCGCCGCTTCATGGACGAGGTGATCGCGCCGCGCCTGGGTGCAGCCGCACACGAGCTGGTGGCGCGCCACGCCGCGGCCGGCGACCTGGTGCTGCTGACCACTGCGACCAACCGCTTCCTCACCGAGCTGACCGCCGTACACCTCGGCTTCGCGCATCTGATCGCCACCGAATGCGAGCTCGACGACGCCGGGCGCTTCACCGGGCGCGTGACCGGTACGCTGAACATGCGCGAAGGCAAGGTGACGCGGCTGCGCGACTGGCTGGCGCGCCAGCGCATCGAATGGCACGAGTGCGAGACCATGTTCTACAGCGACTCGACCAACGACCTGCCGCTGCTGCGCGCCGTGCGCAAGCCCGTCGCGGTGAACCCCGACATGCGGCTCGCCGCCGAGGCGGCCGAGCTCGGCTGGCCGGTGCTGCACCTGCGCGACCTGGCGAGCTGATTCGCGCGCCGCTGTGCGCAAGGCGTTGCGCGCGATCAACGGGCCTGCGAATGGCCGCGCGCTTTACCTGGCTTTACCTGCCCGAACCAACACCGAAAGGCGCAAGCTCGAAGCTCTCGACCATGCCGACTCGCGCCTCGGGGACTGCCCCGCACCTCCTGCCACGCCGCCTCGCCCACGTTTACCGTTTCGACCGCGCCGGCGTGTGGCTCGCGGCGCTCGCGCTGGCCGGCTGCGCGGCGCTCGCGCCGGATGCACGGCAGCACGACACCACGGTCGAGCTGCCGCCGACCTGGCGCGATGCGACCGACACCACACCGTCCGCTGCGGTCGATCACCGCGACTGGTGGCGCCACTTCGACGATCCGTCGCTCACCGCGCTGGTTGAGCGGGCGCTGCAGGCCAACACCGACGTGCGGGGCGCCGTCGCCGCGCTGCGCCAGGCGCGCGCGCGGCTCGACGTGCAGGCCGCCGCACTGTCGCCGCAGGTCTCGGGCAGCGCCTCGGCCCAGCGCAGCCGCTCGGGCGACCTGCCGGCGAACAACCTGTTCCGCGTCGGCCTGGACGCCAGCTGGGAGCCCGACCTGTTCGGCGCGCAGCGCGCCGGCGTCAGCGCCGCACAGGCCGATGTGATGGCGGGTCTGGCCACCCTGGGCGACGTGCAGGTCTCGATCGCGGCCGAGACGGCGCTCGCCTACCTGCAGTGGAGCGGCACGCGCGAACGCCTGGGCGTGGCGCGGCGCAATCTCGAGCTGCAACTCGAGACGCTGCAGATCACCGATTGGCGCACGCAAGCAGGCCTCGCCACCTCGCTCGAGCTCGAGCAGGCGCGCACCGCCGCCGAGCAGACACGGGCGCAGATCCCGCTGCTCGACAGCACCCTCACTCAGGCCGCCAACAGCCTGGCGGTGCTGACCGGCCGTGCGCCCGGTGTGCTGCCCGAGCTGCAGTCCGCCACCGCCACGCAGGCACCGGTGGCGCCGGTGCGCATCGCGCTGCGCATTCCCGCCGATACGCTGCGCCAGCGACCCGACGTGCGACGCACCGAGGCGTTATGGCGCGCAGCGGCGGCGCGCACGCAGCAGGCGCAGGCGCAGCGGCTGCCAAGCCTGCGCCTGACCGGCGACATCGGGCTCAATGCGCTGACGCTCGGCGCGCTGGGCGGCGCCGGCAGCGGCGTCGCCGCGCTACTGGCCGGCGTGTCGCTGCCGATCCTCGATGGCGGTGCGCTGCGCGCGCAGGCGCAAGCACAGGATGCTGCCTGGGAGCAGGCCGCGCGCACCGCGCAAGGCACCGTGCTGGCGGCGCTGAAGGATGTCGAGGACGCACTGCGCGCCTTGCAGAGCGCGCAGGAACGCCGCGCGACGCTGCAGCGCGCGGCAGAGTCCGCCGGCAACGCGGCGCTGCTGGCCGGCCAGCGTTACCGCAGCGGGCTGGTCGACTTCCAGATCGTGCTCGACACGCAGCGCAGTCAACTCGCCACGCAGGACAGCCTGGCCAGCGCGCAGACCGACCTCGGCACCGCGCAGGTGCGCCTGTTCAAGGCGCTCGGCGGCGGCTGGACGCTCGATGAAGCCGCCGTCTCGACGACATCCACACCATGAACCTGATGCCCGCTGCCACCACACCCACCACCTCGCCGGCCGCCGGCCTCACGCAGCTGCTTGGCGGCGACGCGCGCCCGGTCTGGAAGCGTCCGCTGCCGTGGATCGCGCTCGCCCTGTTGCTGGCGGCGATCGCCGCGGCCGTGGTCTGGAATGGCCGGCGCAACACCGCCGCGCAGCCGCAATACGTGACCGAGCCGGTGCAGCGCGGCGCGCTGCAGCTCACCGTCAGCGCCGACGGCACGCTGCAGCCGACGCGCTCGGTCAACATCGGCAGCGAGCTGTCGGGCACCGTGGCGCGTGTGCTCGTCGATGTGAACGACCGGGTGCGCAAGGGCCAGGTGCTGGTCGAACTCGACACCGCCAAGCTGCGCGACCAGATCGCGCGCTCGCGCGCCGCGCTGGCCAGCGCGCAGGCCAAGGTGGCGCAGACGGTGGCCACGCTGAAGGAGTCGCAAGGCAACCTAGCCAGGCTCGAGGAGGTGTCGCGCCTGTCCGGCGGCAAGGTGCCGTCGCAAAGCGAACTCGACACGGGCCGCGCGACGCTCGAGCGCGCGCGCGCCGACGAAGCGAGCGCGCGCGCCGGCGTCACCGATGCGCGAGCCCAGCTGTCCACCGACGAGACCAACCAGTCGAAGGCATCGATCCGCTCGCCGATCGACGGTGTCGTGCTGACCCGCACGGTCGACCCCGGCAACGCGGTGGCCGCCTCGCTGCAGGCGGTGACCCTCTTCACCATCGCCGAAGACCTGACGCAGCTGCAGCTCGAGGTCAACGTCGACGAGACCGACGTCGGCCTGGTCGCCAACGGCCAGAAGGCCACCTTCACCGTCGGCGCGTACCTGAATCGGCGCTACCCGGCCACGGTGACACGGGTCGCCTACGGCTCGACCAAGACCGACAACGTGGTCACCTACACCACGCGGCTGGACGTCGACAACAAGGACCTGAGTCTGCGCCCCGGCATGACCGCCACCGCGACGATCCAGACCAGCGACCGCGCCCCGTCGCTGCTGGTGCCCAACACCGCGCTGCGCTTCACGCCCGAGTCGGCCACGCCGGTGGCCGGTGCCGCCTCGGGCGCCAACATCGTCGCGCGGCTGCTGCCTCGGCCGGCGCTGTCGGGCCAGCGGCGCGCCACCCAGGGCGCCACGCCGAGCGGCGGCGGGCGCCGGCAGCTCTGGGTGCTGCGCGAAGGCCAGGCGGTGCCGGTGGCGGTGAGCGCCGGCGCCAGCGATGGCCGCCGCACCGAGGTGTCGTCGGCCGACCTGCACGAAGGCGACGCCGTGATCATCAGCCAGCGCAGCGGCGCGAGCGCGCGACCATGAGCGGTGCCACGACAGCAGCCGGCGGTGGCGCGCCGCTGATCCGCCTGCGCGGCATCACCAAGGTCTACGGCCAGGGCCAGGCGGCCTTTCGGGCGCTGAAGGGCGTGGACCTCGACATCGAGTCGGGTGACTTCGTCGCGATCATGGGGCCTAGCGGATCGGGCAAATCGACGGCGATGAACCTGCTCGGCTGCCTGGACGTGCCGACCGCCGGCGACTACCTGTTCCGCGGCATCGCGGTGCAGAAGCTGTCGCGCGACGAGCGCGCGCGCCTGCGGCGTCATTTCTTCGGCTTCGTCTTCCAGGGCTTCAACCTGCTGGCACGCACGACGGCACAGGAGAACGTCGAGCTGCCACTGCTGTACCGCGGCGAGTCGGCGGCGGCGCGCCACGCGCAGGCACGCGCGGCGCTCGCCTCGGTGGGGCTGGAGGGCTGGGGGCACCACACGCCGGCCGAGCTGTCGGGCGGTCAGCAGCAGCGCGTGGCGATCGCGCGCGCCATCGTCACGCAACCCGCCGTGCTGCTGGCCGACGAGCCGACCGGCAACCTGGACACCCAGCGCGGCGCCGAGATCATGCGGCTGCTGTGGCGGCTGAACACCGAGCAGAACATCACCGTCGTGATGGTCACCCACGAGGCCGACATGGCGGCCTACGCGCGGCGCATCGTGCGTTTCGTCGACGGCGTCGTCGCCAGCGACCAGCGCAACGCGCGTCCGGCCGGGCTCGACGCGCTGCCACACGTGCTGGAGCCGGCCGCCGAGGCGGGAGCCGCGTGAAGCGGTACTGAGATGTGGTTCAACACCATGCTGCTGGCGTTGCGCGAGATCCGCCGCAACCTGCTGCGCTCGTTCCTCACCATGCTCGGCATCGTGATCGGCGTCAGCGCGGTGATCACGATGGTCACGCTGGGCAACGGCGCCACGCGCGCGGTGCAGTCGCAGATCGCCAGCCTGGGCAGCAACCTGCTGATGGTGTTGCCGGGCCAGCGCATGGGCCCCGGTGGCGGCGGAGGGCCTGCCTTCAACGCCGGCGACGTGGAGGCCATCACCACCGAGATCGGCGGCCTGAAGGGCGTGGCGCCCGAGGTGCGCAGCAGCGCCACGCTGGTGGCCAACGGCCGCAACTGGTCGGCCGGCGTGACCGGCTCGACCAACGAGTGGTTCCCCGTCGCCAACTGGTCGCTGGCCGGTGGCCGCCTCTTCGAAGCCGACGAGCAGCGCATCGGCGCCGCGGTGTGCCTGATCGGCGCCACCGTGCGGCGCGAGCTGTTCGGCAGCGCCGACCCCATCGGCGAGCAGGTGCGGCTGAAGAAGTTCTCCTGCACGGTGGTCGGCCTGCTGGCGCCCAAGGGCCAGGGCGCGATGGGCAACGACCAGGACAACCTGCTGGTGCTGCCGCTGACGACGATGCAGCGCCGCGTGGTCGGCCACACGCGCGTCAACACGCTGCTGGTGTCGATGACCGACGACGCCGATCCGGCGCGCACCAAGGCGAGCCTGACCGAGCTGATGCGCGAGCGGCGCAAGCTCGCCGACAACGAGGACGACAACTTCAGCGTGCTCGACACCCGGCAGATCGCCGACACGATGTCGGGCACGACGCAGGTGATGACGATGCTGCTGGGCGCCGTGGCGGCGGTGAGCCTGGTGGTCGGCGGCATCGGCATCATGAACATCATGCTGGTCAGCGTGACCGAGCGCACCCGCGAGATCGGCGTGCGGCTGGCGATCGGCGCGCTCGAGCGAGAGGTGCTGCTGCAGTTCCTGGTCGAGGCGGTGGTGCTGGCCGCGCTCGGTGGCCTGATCGGCATCGTGCTGGCCACCGCGGCGTCGATCGGCCTGTCGCAGGTGATGGGCATCCCCTACCTGTTCGACCCGTCGATCAATCTGCTGTCGTTCGTGTTCTCCGCCGGCATCGGCGTGCTGTTCGGCTACTTTCCGGCGCGCCGTGCGGCGCGGCTCGATCCGATCGACGCGCTGCGGCACGAGTGAGCGCCGGGACCGCCCTGTGCGCAGCTCAGCCTTTCACGACGGCACCGGGAGGACGGTTCTTCCGGTACGAGTTCTTCAGCGCGATCTTGCCGCCGCGAAAGACGAACAGATCACAACCCTGAACCTCGAGGCGAGCGCCATCGCCTCGTGTGCCCGTGAACGTCCACTCCGACACACCCCTGTGGCCGCAGACGAAGTGGCGTGCGCTGTTCCAGCGGGCATCGGGAAAGGTCGCGAAGACTTCGGCGTAGCCGGCGCGCACCGCCGCGCGACCCTCGTAGCGGGACCCGCAGACGTCCGGACCCGCAGAGGCTTCGAACACGCAGTCATCGCTCATGAACGACATGAGCGCGTCGACATCGTGGCGATTCCACGTCTTGGCGAAGTCATCCAGGAAGTCGGTCGTGACTTCGGCAAACACGCTTGACATGATCAGGTCTCCTTAGGGTGCGCAGCAGGATCATCGGGCTTCGCCGCGCAACATGCCAGCTCTGCGCGACGCCCCCTATCATCCTGGTCATGCCTCACCCGCCACCCGGCCCCGCACCCAGCGAAGGCGACATCAACGGCACGCCGCGCCGCGCACAGTGGCAGGCCGAGCATCTCGACGACACCACGCGGGCACTCCTGGCGCGCGACGGCGCCGCGTTCCTGCATCAGTCGGTCTCCACGCCCTGCCTCGATGCGATTCGCCGCGCCGAAGGCATCTGGATCGAAGACCTCGCCGGCCGGCGCTACATGGACTTCCACGGCAACAACGTGCACCACGTGGGTTATGCGCATCCGCACGTGCTGGGCGCCATCAAGTCGCAGCTCGACGAACTGAGCTTCGCACCGCGCCGTTTCGCCAGCGCGCGCGCGGTAGAGCTCGCCGAGGCGCTCGGCGCGCGCTTCAAGTCGCTCACCGGGTCCGACGCCAAGCTGCTGTTCACCACCGGCGGGTCGGACGCGGTCGAGGTCGCCATCAAACTCGCGCGCGCCGCCACCGGCCGCTTCAAGACCCTGAGCTTCTGGGACGCCTTTCACGGTGCCGGCTTCGGCGCGTCGAGCGTGGGCGGCGAAGCACTCTTTCGCGGTGGCCGCATCGGCCCGCTGCTGTCGGGCAGCGAACACGTGGCGCCGTTCGGCTGCTACCGCTGCCCTTACGGCCACGAAGTCGACGCCGACGGCCGGCCGCGGCTCGAGCAATGCCGCATCGCCTGCGCGAGCATGGTGCGCTACGTGCTCGAGCGCGAGGGCGACGTGGCCGCGGTGATCGCCGAGCCGGCGCGCGCAGTGCCGTTCATCCCGCCGCCGGGTTACTGGCGCGCGGTGCGCGAGGCGTGCGATGCCACCGGCACGCTGCTGGTCTTCGACGAGATCCCCACCGGCCTGGGCAAGACGGGCCGCTTCTTCGCCGCCGAACACGACGACGCCAAACCCGACATCGTGGTGCTGGGCAAGGCGCTCGGCGGCGGCGTGCTGCCGATCGCCGCGTGCATCGCGCGGGCCGACCTCGACGTGGCCGGTGCCTACGCCTTCGGCCACTACACGCACGAGAAGAACCCGGTCACTGCCGCTGCGGCGCTGGCCACGCTGCAGGTGATCGAGCGCGAGGGCCTGGTCGAACACGCCGCGCAGGTCGGTGCGCACGCGCTGACCCGCCTGCACGAGATGAAGCGCCGTCATCCGCTGATCGGCGACGTGCGCGGCCGCGGCCTGCTGCTCGGCATCGAGCTGGTGAGCGACCGCGCCGCCAAGACACCGGCGCCCGACGCCGCCGAACAGGTGCTCTACGCGGCGTTATCGCGCGGGCTGTCGTTCAAGACGACGATGGGCAACGTGCTGACGCTGACGCCGCCGCTGATCACCACGCACGCGCAGATGGATGCGGCCATCGACATCCTGGACGAGTGCCTCAGCGCGCAGCGCTGATTGTCCCCAACAACGGGACGACCTGCCGAATACCGCCTGCCGCGTCGCGCCGACCGCGGAAGGTCAGTTGTCTACTTCTTCTTGTGCCGATCCGGCACAACCGTCGTGATGCTCGGGCCCAGCGGCGTCACCGGCTTCGAAGGCAGCTTGTCCTTCTTCGGCTTCTTGGCTTCCTTGGTGCTGCGTTGCTGACCTTTGGCCATGCCAGTCTCCGTAGTGGGGTTGAAGCAGTGGCGCCATTGTGGCCGAGGAAAAGCCGCGCTTCCGGTCCTCAGGCGCGCACCGCCTCGGGCAGCTCGATCTTGACTTCGAGCACCTCGATGTTGCGCTGGCGCCCGAAGCTGACCTTGATGTCCTTGGGCTGGATCTTCACGTACTTCGACACCACCGCGAGCAGTTCGCGCTGCAGCGCCGGCAGGTAGTCGGGCCGGCGCGGGCTGCGTGCGCTGCGCTCGTGGGCCAGGATGATCTGCAGGCGCTCCTTGGCCAGGCTCGCCGACTGCTTGTGCTGTCCGAACAGGAACTTCAGGATCGACATGTCAGTGCCGCCCGGCCGCCCGAAGGAGTTGACGCGCCCCACGGGCCACGAAGTGGTCCATATGGGACCACAGGGGCAGCGAACGAAGTGAGCTTGGGGGTTGCATGCTTAGGCCCGCGCGAACAGGCGCTGGAAGAAGGTGGGGCGCACCGCCTGCGTGAAGCGCATCTCGCGGCTCTCGCCGAGAAAGCGCCGGATCACGTCCTTGTAGGCCTCGGAGACGTCGCTGCCCTTCATGTGGATCGCCGGCACACCCTGGTTGGACGCGCTCAGCACCGTCTCCGACTCGGGGATCACGCCGATCAGCGGGATCGCGTTGACGAGCAGGACGCCGAGGAAAGGGATGAGGGCGAGCAAACGGCGGCTCCGATTCGCATGGTGACGATGCGCATCTTTATCACGAGAGCCCGTTGGCGCTTGCCCAAGTCGAACACCCGGCATAACTTGAGGTTGATCTCGCAATTGCACAAAGGCCTGCCATCATGCTCGGACGCCTGAACCACGTCGCCATCGCCGTGCCCGACATCAAGGCCGCGGCGGAAGTCTATCGCTCGACCTTCGCCATGGGCGCCCACGTTTCGAACGCCGTGCCGCAACCGGACCATGGCGTCACCACCGTCTTCATCGAACTTCAAAACACCAAAATCGAGCTGCTCGAACCTTTGGGCGACAAGTCGCCGATCGCCAACTTCCTGAAGAAGAACCCCTCGGGCGGCATCCACCACGTCTGTTACGAGGTCGACGACATCATGGCCGCGCGCGATCAGATGATCGCCAAAGGCGCCACCATCACCGGTGACGGCCAGCCCAAGATCGGCGCCCACGGCAAGCCTGTGATCTTCATGCATCCGAAAGATTTCAACGGAACGCTCATCGAGTTGGAACAGGTCTAGACCCACATGGGCATCGCGGGCTCGCTGTTGGTCATCGTCATTTCCTGGTGGCTTGCGTTCTTCGCGCTGCTGCCGGTCGGCGTGCGTTCGCAATTGGAAGAGGGCACCGTGGTCCCGGGAACGGAGCCGTCGGCGCCAACCGCGCCCAAGCTTTGGCTCAAGGCGATTTGGGCCTTCGCGATCGCCATCGTCCTGTGGCTCGCGCTCTACTCGATCATCGAATTCCATTTGGTCGACATCGATGACATCCCGATCCCGCCCTACACCTGCAGTGCCATGTCGAAGATTGTCGACTTCAATGGCCACATCCTGGCCGAGGCAGCCCAGGGGGGTGAGGCCTTCAACTCCAACGCGGTGATGGACATCGGCGCCCTGCGCCGCACGAGGCGGCGCACGGCCTCGAGCTCACCTTCAGCTTCGACAACTGGATCCACTCGAATCGCCTCGTGGGCAACTCGATCTGCGGCATCTGGGCCGGGTACTCGCGGCGGACGAAGATCGTGGACAACGACATCGCCGAGAACGGCGGCAGCGGCTACGAGACGAAGACTCATCCGTGGTCGCGAAGCGCACGCGCTCGAGCCCGCCGGGCGCGCTGCGCCGCTCGAGCTCGCGTGTATTCGAGATCGGGGCCTCCGCGGCGG
>CALMQI010000391.1 GCA_937871935.1 uncultured Burkholderiales bacterium | reverse complement strand
ACTCGGCTTACTGCCGGGCTTTGCGCTGCTGCGGCTGCACGGCATCGTCGGCCGCCCCAAGGCCAAGGAGCTGAGCATGCTGGGCGAGCCGATCGACGCCGCCGAGGCGGTGCGACTGGGCATTGCCTTGCGCACCGTCGTCCACGACAAGCTGCTCGACGAGGCGATGGCCCTTGCCGAGAAGCTCGCTGGCAAACCGCATATGGCGGTGCAGATGGCGAAGTCCTTCTACAACCGCGGACTGGGCGGCGACGACATGCGCTACGCGGTCGATGCGTTCCCCTTCCTGTTCCAGACCGACGACGTGAAGGAGGGCGTGGCCGCCTTTCGCGCCAAGCGCAAGCCCGAATTCAAGTGATGGTCCGTCCGGTTCTGCAAAACGCTTTCTGCGAGTCGCTCGGCATCGAGTACCCGATCTTTCTCGCCGGCATGGGCGTCGGCGGGCGGGCCACACCGCCGAAGCTGGTGGCGGCGGTGTCGCAGGCGGGGGGCTGTGGCGTGCTGGGCTGCTCGGGGCTGTCGCCGGAGGAAACACGGCGTCGCATCCGCGAGGTGCGTTCGCTCACTGACCGTCCCTTCGGCGTCGACCTGCTGCTGCCGGCGCGCATCGCCGACGCACCCGACACCCGTTCGGGCGTGCGCGACGAGATCAAGCGCCGCTACCCCGAGCATGCCGCCTTCGTGCAGACGCTGATCCAGCGCTACCAGCTGCCTGCGGTGCAACCGGCCGACGAAACGGTGGTCAACATCGAGTACGCCAAGTCGGTGCTCGCCGTGGTGTTCGAGGAAGGCGTGCCGATCTTCGCCGCGGGATTGGGCGACCCCGATTTCCTGCTGCCGCGCGCGCGGGCCCAGGGCATGAAGCTGATCGGCCTGTCGGGCTCGGTGCGCAACGCGGTGCGCCAGCGCAAGTCGGGCGTCGACGCGATCGTCGCGCAGGGCACCGAGGCCGGCGGCCATACCGGAACCGTGGCTTCGCTGCCCTTGATCCCGCAGGTCGTCGATGCCGTGAACCCGACGCCGGTGATCGCTGCCGGCGGCATCGCCGATGGCCGCGGGATAGTCGCCGCACTGGTGCTGGGCGCGCAGGCCGCCTGGCTGGGCACCGCCTTCCTGGTGGCCGACGAATGCGAGCTGTTCGACAGCTGCAAGGACCAGATCGTGGCGGCGGACTCCGAGGCCTTCCGCATTAGCAAGGTCTGGACCGGCAAGACGGTGCGTGCCTTCCACGGTGAGATCTCTCAGGCCTGGGCAGAGTCCGGACTGCCGACCTTGGAAACGCCGTACCAGCGCATCCTCATGGAAGACTTCCTGTCCGCGGCGCTTGCTGCCGGCCGTCACGACCTTTTCTACAACATCGCCGGTCAGGTGGGCGGCCTGCTCAAGTCGCGGCGCCCGGCGCGCGACATCATGACCGACCTGGTCGACGGTGCCGTCCACGAGATCCGGCGGCTGCAGCGCGATGTGCGCATCAGTCTGGCCTAACACCGGAAGTACGGGAACAAGCATGGGAACCAAAGCCATCATCAGCGGCGTGCACGACACGCGGGTCGGCGCGCTGCCCGACAGCACCTGTATGTCATTGCATGTCGAAGCCGCGCTGGGCGCGCTGGCCGACGCAGGGCTGAAGGTGTCGGACATCGACGGGCTGCTGACGGCGTACTCGTTCGCGTCGCCGCAGCTGATGCTGGGCGGGGTGCTGGGCGAATACATCGGCCTGCGCCCCAAAGTCAACGCCTCGATCGCCATGGGCGGCATGACCGGTGGTCTGCTGGTGCGTCATGCCGAGTCGCTGGTGCGTTCGGGGCGCTGCCGCCATGTGCTGTGCGTCACCGGTGACAACCGCCTGACCGGCCTGGGCGACAGGGTTCAGGCTGCGCTGGCCGACGTCGGCCACCCGCAGTACGAGCAGCCCTACGGCATGAGCGTGCCCGCCGCGTTCGCGATGGCCGCCCAGGTCTACTTCCACGAAGGCTGGCTCAACGGCGAGCACCTCGCAGCGGTGGCGGTGAACCAGCGCACCAACGCCGCGCTGCACCCGCAGTCGCACATGAAGAAGCCGATCACGATGGACGATGTGCGCAAGTCAAAGGTGATTGCCTCGCCGCTGCGCATGCTCGACTGCTGCCTGGTGTCCGACGGCGGTGCCGCGGTGGTGGTCAGCGCGGCAGAGACCGGGCGAGACCGACCCAAGCGCGCCGTCGAACTGCTGGGCATCGGCGAAGGCCACACGCACGAGCACATCTTCGCGGCGCCCTCGCTAGTCGATTTCGGCTGCAAGGAGTCGGCCGCCGACGCGCTGGCCCAGGCCGGCCTGAAGCACAAGGACGTCGACTGCGCGCACATCTACGACTGTTTCACCAGCACCTTGCTCATCACGCTGGAGTCGATGGGCTTCTACGGCCGCGGTGAGGCCGGCCCGGCGGCGCTGGCCGGCGAGTTTGCGATCGGCGGGCGCTTTCCCGTCAACACCAACGGCGGCCTGCTGTCGTACGGCTCGTCGGGCGCGGCCGGCGGCATGTTCCACGTCGTCGAGGCGGTGCGCCAGTTGCGCGGCGAGTGCGGCCCGCGCCAGGTCAAGGACGCGGAAGTGGCGCTGGCCCACACGCTGGGCGGCATCTTCTCCGGCCATTGCTCGATCATCATGGGGAGGGCCTGACCATGGCCGAAGTGCAAGCCAAACCAATGCCGGTGCCGGACAGCATCAGCCGGCCTTATTGGGAGGGTGCGAACCAGGGCGAGTTCCGCTTCCAGCGCTGCCGCACCTGCGGCAAGGCGCAGTTCTATTCGCGTTACGCCTGCGTGCACTGCCAGAGCACCGAGCTGCAATGGCAGGTGGCCGAAGGTCTCGGGCGCGTGGCCAGCTTCTCGGTGATCCATCGCGCGCCGATCGCGGCGTTCATGGCCGACACGCCCTACGTGCTGGCGCTGGTGGACCTGGACGAGGGCTTCCGCTTCATGTGCAACGTGCTGAACTGCGACCCGGCGACGGTGAAGATCGGCATGCGCGTGCGCGTGTGCTACGAGACCCGCCCCGGCACCGAACAGAAGGTTCCGCAAGTGGAGCCCGAAACATCATGAGTGAGCCCGCCATCTTCAACTACGACCATTACGAGCCGGGCAAGAACTACGGCACGCGCGACTTCAGCGTCGACGAGGCGACCATCGCCAAGTGGCGCAGCGTGTACCCGAACGACGACGACCCCGGCGTCATGCCCGGCGGCATGCTGGCGATGATCGTCATCGACGCCGTGCTGACGCTGAACGCGCCGCGTCCGCCCGGCGGCGTACATGGCGGGCAGACTTTCGACATCTTGCGCATGCCGCGCATCGGCGAGACCTTGCGCACCGAAGTGTGGTGCCTGGACAAGGAAGTCAAGAAGGACCGCAAGTGGGTGCGCGTGCGCAGCGAGACGCGGGCTGTGGGCTCGGGCGAGTTGCTGTTCAGCGGCATCATGACCACGCTGGTCGCGCAATAAAGGGTCGCCATGGACAAGCAGCTGAAGGCATCGACCAGGCACGTCGACTTCGACACCATCATGGCCTACGCGGCGGTGACGAACGACTACAACCCGATTCACGTCGACAAGGCGTTTGCCGCCAAGAGCCCGATGGGCGGGATCATCGCGCACGGCACGATGTCGGTGGCGCTGATCTGGCAAGCGCTGAGGAACACGCTGGGCGCCGACGCGCTGAACCGCGTGCACCTGGAGATCCGCTTCGTGCAGCCGGTGCGCATCGACGACGACGTTACCGGCGGCGGCGAGCTGCGCGAGGGAATCCGGCCGCCGGTTTACGACGTGTGGGTGCGCAACGGCAAGGGGCAGGACGTAATCAAGGGCACAGCCACCGTCAAGCCGGCAAAGGGAAACCAATGAGCCTGAAGGGCAAGGCCTACATCGCGGGAGCCTACGAGCACCCGATCCGGCGCGCCGACGACAAGTCGGTGGCGCAACTGCATGCCGAGGTCGCGCGCGGCGCGCTCGCCGACGCCGGGCTGACGATTCGTGACGTCGACGGCTACTTCTGCGCCGGCGACGCGCCGGGCCTGGGTGCGTTGAGCATGGTCGACTACATGGGCATGACACTCAGGCACGTCGACACCACCGAGACCGGTGGCTCGTCGTACGTGGTGCACGTCGCGCATGCCGCAGCGGCCATCGCCGCCGGCCGCTGCAACGTGGCGCTGATCACGCTGGCCGGGCGGCCCAAGGCCGAGGGCATGGCCACCGGCACCGCGCCGCGCAACTACGGCGCCGCGCCCGACGTGCCGTTCGAGCTGCCCTACGCGCCGACCACCGTCAACATGTATGCCATGGCCGCCATGCGCCACATGCACGAGCACGGCACCACCAGCGAGCAGCTGGCCTGGATCCGCGTGGCCGCGTCGCACCACGCCCAGCACAACCCGCACGCGATGGTGCGCGACGTGGTGACGGTGCAGGACGTGGTCGGCTCGCCGATGATTTCGGACCCGCTGCACCGGTTGGACTGCTGCGTCATCAGCGACGGTGGCGGCGCGCTCGTCGTGGTGCGGCCGGAGATCGCGCGCCAGCTCAAGCGTCCGCTGGTCAAGGTCATCGGCACCGGCGAGTTCATGCGCGCGCAGATCGGCGGCAAGGTCGACCTGCTGACCACCGGCGCGGCCTGGACCGGACCGGCAGCCTTCGCCGAAGCCGGCGTGAAGCCTGCCGACATCCAGTACGCGTCGATCTACGACAGCTTCACGATCACCGTGCTGCTGACGCTGGAAGACCTGGGCTTCTGCAAGAAGGGCGAGGGCGGCCGCTTCGTGTCCGACGGCAACCTGATCTCCGGCACCGGCAAGCTGCCCTTCAACACCGACGGCGGCGGCCTGTGCAACAACCACCCCGGCAACCGCGGCGGCATGACCAAGGTGATCGAAGCGGTGCGCCAGCTGCGCGCCGAGGCGCACCCGAAGGTGCAGGTTCCGAACTGCAGGCTGGCGCTGGCGCACGGCACCGGCGGCTCGCTGGGCACGCGCCACGGCAGCGGCACATTGATCATGGAACGGGAGTGAACATGCTGATCAAGGAACGCAAGCTCGTCGCCCCCACCGTCTACCCGGAGACGAAGGCCTTCTGGGACGCCGCCGGCGAAGGCCGCCTGCTGGTCAAGCAGTGCGACGACTGCGGCGAGCACCACCACTACCCGCGCGCCGCCTGCCCGTTCTGCGGCAGCGAACGCCTGCAGTGGCGGCAGGCCAGCGGCAAGGGCACCATCTACAGCTTCAGCGTCATGCGGCGCGCCGAGGTGCCCTACATCATCGCCTACGTGACACTCGCCGAAGGCCCGACGATGATGAGCAACATCGTCGACGCCGATGCCGACGCAGTGCGCATCGGGCAGGCGGTGACGTTGAAGTTCAATGCCAGCGAGGGCGGGCCGCCCATGCCGGTGTTCACGCCGGCCTGAGCCGGCGGCGCAGACCCGCGATCAGGCCCGATCAACCGCCGCACGCTGCCGCAGTGCGCCTTGCATGAACTCCGCGATGCGTTCGATGGCCTGCTGGCCTTCGTCGAGCATGCGCGCATACCAGTGCCAGACGTGAACCATGCGCGGCCAGACTTCCAGCGTGGTGTGCACGCCGGCCTCGCTGGCAGCGATGGCCAGTTGCCGCGCGTCGTCGACCAGGGCCTCGCCGCCGGCCACCTGCACCAGCAGCGGCGGCAGGCCGCGCAGGTCGGCAAACAGCGGCGACACACGCGGGTTGCGCAGGCTGCGCCGGCCCATGTATGCATGGGCCATCGCACGCAGCACCGCGTGGTCGATCAGCGGGTCGTAGCTGGGCAACTGTGGGTCGCATGAGGGCAAGCTGCAGCTGAGGTCGGTCCAGGGCGAGATGCACACGCCGGCGGCTGGCAGCGGCAGGCCGGCGTCGCGCAGCGCTACCAGCGTGGTCAGCACCAGCCCGCCGCCGGCCGAGTCGCCGGCCAGCACGATGCGGCCCGGCTGCGCGCCCTGCGACTCGACCAGCCAGCGGTAGGCGGCGACGGCGTCGTCCAGCGCGGCAGGGAAGGGGTGATCGGGTGCCAGCCGGTAGTCGAGCGTGAACGCCCGGGTGCCGGCGGCCACGGCGATGTCTGCCGCCAGGTGGCGGTGCGAGCGCGGCGAGCCGATCACGTAACCGCCGCCATGCAGGTACAGCACGACGGCATCGCCGGCGCCTGCCGGCAGCAGCCATTCACCGCGCACGGGGCCGGTGTCCAACGCTTGCAGCGAGACCTCGCCACTCAAAGGGAAGGCGACCTGGGCGCGCTCATACTGCGCGCGCAACTGGGTCAGGGTGAGCGAGGTCTGCGGCGGCAGCCGCCGCAGCCGCTCGAGCAGCTTCTCGATCGTGCGTTCGGACACGGCAACTGCCGCCGGCAGGATCAGGCCAGCCAGCGCTTGCGGCGCCGGTAGTGCTTGATCTCCTTGAAATCGCGCCCCTCGGCGCCACCGAGGTAGGCCTCGCGAATGTCCGGGTTGTTCTTCATGACCTCGGCCTTCTCGTGCATGACGACGCGACCGTTCTCGATCAGGTAGCCGTGCGACACGACGTCCAGCGCGGCGATGGCGTTCTGCTCGACCAGCAGGATCGACATGCCTTCATCGCGGTTGATGCGCCGGATGATCTCGAAGATCTCTGCCACGATCACCGGCGCCAGGCCCAGGCTGGGCTCGTCGAGCATGAGCAGCTTGGGCTGCGTCATTAGGGCCCTGGCGATGGCGAGCATCTGTTGCTCGCCCCCGGACAGGTAGCCCGACTTGGCGGTGCGGCGCTGGTGCAGGCGAGGGAAGTACGAGTACACCCGGTCGCGGTTGCGTTCCATGTCAGCCTTGCCGCCATGCACGGCAGAAGCCGCGATGAGATTCTCGTCGGGCGTCAGGTGCTCGAAGACACGACGGCCTTCGAGCACCTGGGCGATGCCCATCTTGACCCGGTCCTGCGGCGGCAGTTTGGAGATGTCCTGGCCCAAGAACTTCACGTCGCCTCGCGTGATTTGCCCACGCTCCGACTTGAGCAGCCCGCTCACCGCCTTCAGCGTGGTGCTCTTGCCGGCGCCGTTGGCGCCCAACAGGGCGACCATGCCGCCCTGCGGCACCTCGATGGAAACGCCCTTGATGGCAAGGAAGACGTGGTCGTAGATGACCTCGATGTTGTTCAGGATGAGGGCGTTCACGTTCTTACTTGGTGCTCGGTTTGGCGAAGGTCGCGGAGTGCTGCTTGACCGTGGCCCAGACCAGGTCGGTGTAGTCGGCGAACCAGTCGGTCTGCGGCACCCACTTTGTGCCGTCCCACATGTCGATGCGGGTCTTGCCGCCGCCGCCGTGGTCCTTCGCGGTGATCGTCAGCGGGGGCATCAGGCCGTTGGCGTCGTAGCTGCGCAGGCTTTCCATGCCCTTGCGAACCTTGTCCGCAGTCAACGGGCCGGGGTCATTCTTCAGCGCGAGCTCTACGCCCTGGAAGACGGTCGACCAGATGGCCAGAGACACGTTGTAGTAGGTGTCGGACAAGAACTTGCGGTCGCCGCCACCCTTGCCCTTGTCGTACAGTTCCTTGGTGATTTCCCTCAGCAGCGCGGTGTCGGTGCCGCCGCCGACCACGACGGAGGATCGTTTCGCGCCCTTGGCCGCTTCGGCACCGAGGTTGGCGATGTCGGTTTCGTTTAGCCAGTTGACGGTGATGAACTTCTCGTTCGGGATGCCGCTGCGTTTCATCTCTTTCAGGGCGACGACATTCATCGGCCCCACACCCCAGTGGACGATCCAGTCCGGCTGATAGCGCCGGATCTGGCTCATGGCAGAGCTCACGTCATTGCCTGGCAACGGGTAGGGGAACATCTGCAGCTCGAAGCCCTCGCGCTTCTGCAACTCCTGCAGGATCGGGATCGGCTCCTGTCCAAACGGGTAGTCGGCGTAGAGGAATGCGACCTTCGTGGTCTTGATGTTCGCGCCGGCTTGCCGCTTGATGTAGCTGATCATGTTCGCGGCTTGACCCCAATAGGTCGGGCCAAGCGGGAAGATCGTCTTGAAGACCTCACCGTCGACCGCGTCGGCACGGCCATGCAAGGCCTGGAGCTGGATATTGCCGTCCTGCATCACCCGGGGCAACAGCGCGCGCGCGACAGGGGTCGAGAAGAAGTCGAACACGACCACGCCGTCTCGCTTCAGGCGCTCGTAGCATTCCACGCCGCGCTGCGGCTCGTTGCCGTGATCGTTGAGCAGCAATTCGATCGGCCGGCCGCTGATGCCGCCTTTCGCGTTGATCAGGGCGGCCAGGTCGCGTGATGCCTGCGCGATCTGTGGCGAGATGAAGCCGTAGACCTTGGTCAGGTCGTAACACTGCCCGAACTTGATAGGTTCGGCCGCCCAGGCGGCTTGCCCCGCGGTCGAGAGCGTCATGGCGGCAAGCGCCGCTTTCCACCATTTGTACATGTCTTGTCTCCTCGCGGCGCAGAGGCGCCCTACTTGTTGGCCTTGGCAAAGTCTGCAGAATTGGCCTTGACGAGCGTGTTGACCAGGCCCGTGTAGTCGGCGAACCAGTCGGTCTGGGCGACCCACTTGCTGCCGTCCCACATGTCGATGCGGGTTTTGCCGCCACCGCCGTGGTCCTTGGGCGTGACGGTGATCGGCGCCATGAAGCCCTTGGCATCGAAGTTCTTGATGCCATACATGCCCTGTCGGATCTTCTCCGGTGTCAGGGGCCAACCCTGCGTCTTGATGGCGATTCGCACGCCTTCGAAGACAGACGAGTACACGGCCAGACCCGTGTTGTAGTAGGAATCGGCGACGAGTTTCCGGTCGCCATTGCCTTTGCCCTTGTCGTATACCTCGCGCAGGATGTCCTTCACCAAAGGATGCTCAGCTCCGCCGACGACAACAGTCGAGCGTTTGAGTCCCTTTGCAGCGGCGGCACCAAAGTTGTTGATGTCGACCTCGTTGATCCAGTTCACGGTCACCATCCTGTCGATCGGAATGCCGTTGCGCTGCATCTCGCGGAAGGTGATCGGATTCAGCGGTGAGAAGGACCACAGGATCAGCCAGTCGGGCTGGAAGCGCCGAATCTGCGTGAACGCCGCGCTCTGGTCATTGCCCGGCACGGGGAATGGAAATGCCTGGTACTCGAAGCTCTCGAGCCGTTTCAGAGCCTCGAACACCGGCGTTGGCTCGCGGCCAAAGGGCGTGTCGAGGTACAGGAAAGCCACCTTCTTGCCTTTGAGGCTTCCCCCGCCTTGCTTCTTGAAGTAGCTGATGATGTTTGCCGCTTGGCCCCAATAGGTCGGAGCCAACGGAAACACCTGCTTGAAGACTTCGCCGTCGACGGCGTCACCCCGGCCCACCAGGGGCTGCACCAGGATGTTCCCGTCCTGCATGATGCGCGGCAGCACGGCGCGGGAGACCGGCGTCGAGAAGAAGTCGAAGACCATCGTGCCTTCACGCTTCAGACGCTCGTAGCAGTCGATTCCACGTTGGGGTTCGTTACCATGATCCTGGACCGTGACTTCGATCGGGTGTCCTTCGAGGCCACCGCGCGCGTTGAGCAGGTCGGCGTAGTCCTTGACGGCCTGTGCCAATTGCGGGACGGCAGCAACATAGATCTTCGTCAGGTCGTAGCACAAACCGAACTTGACCGGATCCGCGGCCAGCGTAACCTGGGCCGAGACCAGCAAGGTGGCTGCCACCAGCACTCTCTTCAGAGTGGATCGCATATGAATTCTCCTGTTCGGTTTGTGCCCCACACCGGCCGCAGGCCGGTGTGGGGCGAAATGGATCACTGCCCGGTGGATTTGGCGAATTCCGCCGAGTGCTGCTTCACCGTGCTCCAGATCAGGTCGTTGTAGTCGGCGATCCAGTCCCCCTGCGGGATCCACTTCGAGCCATCCCACAGTTCGATCCGCGACTTGCCGCCCCCGCCGTGGTCCTTGGCGCTGACCGTGAGCGCTGGCAACAGGCCGCCGGCGTCAAAGCCGCGCACGCTCTCCAGACCCTTGCGCATCTTCTCCGCAGTCATCGGGGTCTTGTCGCTCTTCACCGCCAGTCGGGCGGCCTCGAAGATGGGCGCGTAGATGGCCAGCCCCGTGGAGTAGTAGATGTCGGAGAGGAACTTGCGATCGCCGTTGCCCTTGCCCTTGTCGTACAGCTCGCGAATGATGTCTTTCATGATGGGGTTGTCGACGCCGCTGGCTACCGTGGTTGACCGGCGGATGCCCTTGGCGACATCGTTACCGATATTGTTCAGGTCTGTTTCGTTGAACCAGTTCACGGTGACCATCTTGTCCAGCGATATGCCGTTGCGCTTGGCCTCCTTCGACGCGACCACGTGCATGGCCGAGAACGCCCAGTGCACGATCAGGTCGGGCTGGAAACGGCGCATCTGCGACCAGGCAGACGACTGGTCGCTGCCCGGCAGCGGGTAAGGGAACAACTGGAGCTCAAAGCCCTCACGCTTCTGCAGTTCCTGCATCACCGGGATCGGTTCTTGCCCGAACGGGTAGTCGATGTACAGGAATGCGATCTTCTTGCCCTTCAGGTTGCCGCCGGACTGCTTCTTGAAGTGGCTGACAATGTTGGCGGCCTGGCCCCAATAGGTCGGGCCGAGCGGGAAGATCCACTTGAACACCTCGCCATCCACCGCATCGCCACGGCCGACGAGTGCCTGGACCATCACCTTGCCGTCCTTCATCGCGCGTGGCAGCACGGCTCGCGACACCGGCGTGGACAGCAAATCGACGGTCAGCGCCTGGTCCTTCACCTTTTCGTAGCACTCGATCCCGCGCTGCGGCTCGTTGCCATGGTCCTGGACGATGATCTCTATTGGATTGCCTTCGATGCCCCCCTTCAGGTTGAGCACCGCGGCATAGTCGCGCACCGCCTGCACGACCTGCGGCGTGATGAAGGTGTAGGCCTTGGTCAGGTCGTAGCACAGCGCGAAGCGAAGGGTTTCGGCGTGCGCGGGCACGGCTCCGAGCAGCACGGCGGCCGCTCCGAGCATCAGCTTGAGTTTTAGGTACATGGTCGTCTGCTCCTGTGGGGTGGTGGGGCTGGATGGTTAAGAGCCGCTACTTGCGGGCGTAGCCGAACGGCCAGAAAATGAGGTAGTTGCGCAGGTTCGTGTAGATCTTTGCCAGACCCAAAGGTTCGAACAGCAGAAACCCGATGATCAGAATCCCGTAGAGGAAGCTCGGGATGTGGGCCAGCAACTCGATGCCGATCTTCAAGTCCATTGCCTGGGCGCCAGCGAAGATCAGGTTGGCCACGATGCCGGGCAGCAGCAAGATGAACGCGACGCCGAAGTAGCAGCCGATCACGCTGCCCAGGCCGCCCACGATCACCATGGCCAGCACCTGGATCGACACGTTCACGGCGAACTGTTCCGGCGTGACGGCGTGATAGAAAGTAAAGATGAGAATGGCGCCGCTGATGCCGCCGATGAAGGACGACATCGCAAACGCCACCAGCTTGTAATAGAAGCTGTTGACGCCGATGACCGCGGCGGCAAAGTCCTTTTCGCGCACCGCCACCAGCGCCCGGCCGAGACCGGTGCGGCGCAGGTTGAGCATGAAGATGGTGACGAGCACGCACCAGACCAGCACGACGTAGTACAGCCCGGCGTCGGACGTGACCTCCATGCCCAACAGTCGCAGCGGCGGTGCCTGGATCGTGGCCTGCGTGCCGCCGCTGACGGCCGGCACCTTGTTGATCACCCAGTCCATCACAAACTGCAGGGCCAGCGTGCTGAGCGCCAGGTACAGGCCGCGAACACGCAGCGCCGTGATCGCAAAGGCACAACCGATGAGCGTTGCGACCGCGCCCGCGAGCACGATGGCGATCTCGAAGGGAATGCCGTTGCGCGTGGCATGGACAGCGGTGTACGCGCCGATGCCCATGATGGCGGCGTAGCCGAAGTGGAACTGCCCGGCCCAGCCGAGGATGAGGTTGAGCCCCAGCGCCGCAGCCGTCCAGATGAGCCACGGCAAGACGTAGCTCTTCATGTACAGCGAACTCAGCAGCAGCGGCGCCGCGAGGGCCAGTGCCAGAAGGACGGCGAGTTGCCAGCGATCGAAGGGGATGGGGAACAGCTGCCGGTCACCACGGTAGGTGGTGTGGTGGATGCCTGCCTGACGGTAGAACATGGAATCAGATCCTCTGGATGTCTTCGCGGCCGAACAGGCCATGCGGGCGGATCAGGATGGTCAGCACCAGCGTCGCGGCGACCACGAGTTCGCGGCTGCCGCCGCCGACCAGGCGGTCGAGGTAGCCCGAGGCCACGCCCTGGAACATGCCCAGCAGCAGGCCGGCGACGATGGCGCCGCCGATGCTGTCCAGGCCACCCAGCACGGCCACGGCGACACCCATCAGCAGCAGTTGTGACAGCGACTGGTCCACGCCCTGGATCGACCCCCACAAGGCACCGGCCAAGGTGGCCACGGCCGCAGACATGGCCCAGGACAGCGCGACACCGCGTTCGACCGAGATGCCAACCGACCATGACGCCGTGTAGTCGTCGGAGATCGCCCGCAGCACGATGCCCATGCGGGTGCGGAAGAACAACACGAAGAAGCCGAACAGCAGCAGGGCCGTGACGCCGCCGGCCACGTAGCTGCGGTTGATCAGCACGTCGCCCAGGAAGAGCGGGTCTGAGGAGATCGGTAAGGGCAGCACGCGGTTGGTGCCGCCCCAGACGACGAGTGCTGCTGCGCGCACGAAAATGTCGAGCGCCAGCGTCATCATCAGGATCATCACCAGCGGCCGGCCTGCAAGCCGGCGCAGCGCCACGCGTTCGATGCCCATGCCGATCAGGAACATCAGCACCATCGCGACCGGCAAGGCCACCCACATCGGCGCCTTCAAGGCCTCGAAGACGGCCAGCGTCACAAAGGCGCCGAGCATGGCCAGCGCCCCCTGCGCCAGGTTGGGCACCGAAGACGACTTGTAGATGAGCACGATGCCCAGTGCGACCAGCGAATACATCAGGCCCGACAGGGCGCCGTTGATGGCCAGTTCGAGGAAGAGTGACAAGTCCATGGTCAAAGATTCCTCAACACCAGGTTGCGTTCAATCACGCCGGTATCACCGGTGTCGTAGGTGATCTGCGCCTTCATGACGGTCGAGTCGTCACCGGCATAAAGCGCCTGGATGACGGACGCGTAGCGCTCTTCGATGACGTTTCGACGCAGCTTGCGCGTGCGCGTGATCTCGCCGTCGTCGGGGTCGAACTCCTTGTGCAGGTCGACGAAGCGCCGAATGCGCAGCCCCTCAGGCAGAGCCTCGTTCAGCCGTCGGATCGCGATGGCGACCAGCTCGCACACCTCGGCCTTCTGGGACAGGTCGGCGTACGAGATGTAGGGAATGCCGCGTACCTCGGCCCAGTGACCGACGGCGTCACCATCGATGCACACCATCGCGCAGAGGAAGTCGCGCCCGGTCCCGAGCACGGCCACGTCCTTGATGTACGGGCTGAACTTGAGCCGGTTCTCGATGTAGTTCGGGATGTAGCGCTCGCCCTTGGCGGTGTGCACGACTTCGGACACCCGGCCCAGCACGACCAGGTGGCCATTGGGTTCGACGTAGCCCGCGTCGCCGCTTTGCAGCCAGCCGTCGATGAGGGTCTTGCGCGTCGCTTCCTCGTTCTGGAAGTAGCCGCTGAAGACGCTCTCCGATCGCAGCAGGATCTCGCCGTCGTCTGCGATTTTCGCCTCCACGCCCGGCAGCGGCCGGCCCACCGTGTGCAGGCGCACTTCGTCGGCGGCCTGCACGGCGTTGAACGCACTGCTCTCGGTCTGCCCGTAGAGCTGGCGCAGGTTGATGCCCAGCGCTCGATAGAAGAGGAAGGTGTCCTCCCCCATCGCCTCACCACCGGTCAGCGCCACGCGCATGCGGTTCAGCCCGAACTGGTCCTTCAGGGGCCCGAACACCAGGATCTCGCCCAGCCGGCATTGCAAGCGCTGCATCGCTGTGGGGGTCTTGCCATCGAGCTTCAGCCGTTCGACGGCGACTCCGACGTCGATGAAGTGGTCGAAGATGCGCTTCTTCAGCGGCGTGGAGTCTTCCATGCGGACCCGAATCGAAGTCAGCATGTTGTCCCAGCTGCGCGGCGCGGCAAGGTAGAGCGTGGGCGCGATCTCGCGCAGGTTGCGCAGCACGGTTTCCGAACGTTCCGGAATGTTCACGGTGAAGCGCAGCGCGATGCCCGCGGCCATGGTGACGGCGAAGTCACCAATCCAGGCCATCGGCAGGTAGGCCAGGATGTGCTCGCCCCAGCCGAAGACCTTGCCTTGGTAGGCGTTGCGCACGCCAGCGAGCACGTTGCGCTGCTGCAGCACCACACCCTTGGGCTTGCCCGTGGTGCCCGACGAGTGCACGAACACCGCCGGGCCTTCGGGTACCGCCCGGTTGATCAGATCGTCGCGAAGAGTCGGTTCGTTACGCAGGCGGGCGGCGCCGGCGTCGCGCAACTGCTCCCACGAGGCCAGGCCATCGACCTTGTAATGGTTGAGGCCGCGTGGGTCGTCGTAGACGATGTGCCGCAGAGATGGCGCGTTCTCGCGCAATTCCAACAGCTTGTCGACCTGCTCCTGGTCCTCGGCCAGCGCGAAGCGCGCCTGCGCTTCGCTGGCGAAATGGAGTACCTCGTCGGGCGTAGCGTCGGGGTACACCGGCATCGCGTAGCCCTTGAGCGTGCCGGCAGCCAGCATGCCGAGGTACAGACGAACGCGGTTGTCGCCGAGCACCAGCATCGAGTCTCCGGCAGCGAAACCCAATTGCTCAAGACCGGCCGCGATGGACAGGACCTCGTCGAGCACTTGTTGCCAGGTGAATTCCTGCCAGATGCCGAGCGCCTTCTCGCGCATGGCGACCTGGCGCCCATGGCTGCCAGCGTTGACGGCCAGCAGCCGGGTCAGGGTGGTCTGCGGGTTCAGGTCCCACTGTCGCGCCGGGGCCGCAGCGTGGGCGAGATCGTCACGCTGCATGCTGCTGCGCCTTTCCGAGGTAGGCTTCGATGACGCGCGGGTTGGCGACCACGTCGCGCGGCACACCGGTGCCGATGACTTCGCCGTAATTCAGGGCCATGATGCGGTCGCAGATGCCGATCACGACATCCATGTGGTGTTCGATCAGCAGCACCGTGATGCCGCGCTCGTCGCGCGCGTCGAGGATGAAGCGCGCCATGTACTCCTTCTCCTCCTGGTTCATGCCTGCCATCGGCTCGTCCAGGATCAGGAAGGTCGGCTCGGCGACCAGAGCGCGGGCCAGTTCGACCCGCTTCTTTAGGCCGATGGGCAGTGTTTCCACGGGCTCGTCGCGCACGCCCTGCAGTTGCAGGAACTCGATCGTCTCCTCGCACAGCCGGCGGTGCGAGATCTCCTCGGGCTGGCTCAGCCACCAGTACAGCGCCGTCTTGACGACACCGGGGTTCAGGTGCACGTGGCGGCCGAGCAGGATGTTCTCGAGCGCCGACATGCCGTTGAACAGCGCCAGGTTCTGGAAGGTGCGCGCGACATGCTGGCGCGCCACCTTGTGCGGCTTCATGCCGGTGATCTCGGTGCCGTTCAGCAGGATGCGGCCCTTCTGTGGCGGGTAGAACCCGGTGACGGCATTGACCAGCGTTGTCTTGCCGCTGCCGTTGGGGCCGACCAAGCCGAAGATCTCGCCGCGGTCGATGCGCAAGTCCACGCCGGTCACGGCCACCAAGCCACCGAAGCGGCGCTCAATGCCCTGGCATTCAAGGACCGGTACGGCCTCGTTGGCAGACTTCACGTCGCTGTCCCCTGAAGATTTGCAACCTGCCTAATGTTAGGCGAGATTTGGCACTTGGTCGGCACTGAATGTCTCCGAGGCCCGCGAGTTGGGGCCGTTCTTCTAGAAAGCTGTCTGCGATTTGTCGAAATGACCCACGGGAAGTGTGGCCACCTCCCGCCAAGCACCGACTAACGACTTGTTTTCAGGCTGTGGTTCTAACAAGCGTTCGGCAGAGTGTCAATGGACGCTTGCCCTCTGGTGCGCCAGCCTAGGCCACCTAGAGTGCGCTGGGATCCACGCATTCCCTGATCGATCACTTCACTTCGACAAGGACGCAGATGCAACCGTACGCGTACACGCAGGACAAGCTCTTCATCGGCGGCGAGTGGGTCGCACCGATTGATGGCGAACAGGTGCCGTCGATCAATCCGGCGACCGGCTCGGCATGGGCCCTGACCGCATTCGGGGGCAAGCGTGACATCGATCGCGCCGTCGACGCCGCCCGCGAGGCGATGCGAGGGCCCTGGGGCCGCATGCCGCCGGCCGAGCGCGCGGCACTGATGCGCAAGCTGACCGGGCTGCTGGAAGCAAATGCCGAGCGCATGGCCGAGTTGGAGACACGGGACAACGGGCGGCCGTTGCGCGAGACCAAGCTCAACCTGGTCGCAGAGGCCACAACATCCGCGCCAACGCGCTGTGCCCGGGGCCGGTGCAGACGCCGCTGTGGCCGTCCTTCGTCGGCCGCAATCCCGACGTCATCTCGCCCGCCGACCTGGAGAAGGCGTTCCTGAACCGGGTGCCGATGGGCCGCATGATCCAGCCCGAGGAGATCGCCCGCGCGGCGCTGTTCCTGTGTTCCGACGAGGCTCCGGTCATCACCGGCGTGGTCATGCCGGTGGACGGCGGCTACCTCGTGAGCTGAACGGCCGATATGGACTTCAAGCTCAGTGACCAGCAGCGCGAGTTCCAGCACGCCGCGCGGCGCTTCGCGCAGCAGGAACTGGTGGCCGTCGCCAAGGACTGCGAGCGCACCAGCGACCCGGTTCCGGACGACGTGCGCCGGCGCATGGGCGAACTCGGTTTCCTCGGCATCAACATCCCGCAGGCCTACGGCGGCCTGGGGGCGGGCAAGGTCGATGCGCTGATCGTGCTCGAGGAACTGGCCAAGGTCTCGGCCGCGGTCGCCTTCCCGGTCTTCGAGGCCAACTGCGGCCCGGCACAGACGCTGCTGTACTTCGCCCCCGAATGGCTGAAGCAGCGCGTGTTGCCGAAGGTGTGTTCGGGCGAGATGATGGTCTCGGTGTCGATGTCGGAGCCCGATGTCGGCACCGCGATGACCGAGCTGAAGACGCGCGCCGTGATCAAGGGTGACCGCATCGTCATCAATGGCGTCAAACGCTGGTGCAGCGGCGCCGGCCATGCGCAGGGTTACGTGCTGTACTGCCGGCTTGCCGACAAGCCGGGCGCGGCCGGTGTCGGCGCGGTCTACCTCGAGAAGGACGCGCCGGGCATGTCCTTCGGCAAGCCCGAGAACTTCATGGGCGCGCGCGGCTTCCACAACGCCGAGATCTACCTCGACGACGTCGAGGTACCGGTCGAGAACATCATCGTGCCCGCCGGCGGCGTGAAGGACCTGATGCGCTCGTTCAACATGGAGCGCCTGGGCAATTCGACCTGCGCGCTGGGCATCGCGGCCAGCGCGCTCGACGTGGCGCTGGCCTACACCCAGGAACGCCAGCAGTTCGGCAAGCCGCTGGTCGACTTCCAGGCCGTGCAATTGCGCCTGGCAGAGATGAAGATCGACATCGAAGCGGCGCGCTTGTTGATCCATCGCGCCGCGCAAGGCGCTGAGGACGGCTTGCCGTCGCTGCTGGACACCAGTGTCGCCAAGTGTTTCGCCAACGAGGCGGTGCGCCGCGTCGTCGCCAACGGCGCGCAGGTGATGGGGGCCGTCGGCTACTCGAAGGACTACCCGATGGAGCAGAAGATGCGCGATGCCTGGGTCTGGGGCATCGGCGGCGGCCACATCGACCTGCAGAAGGTCAACATCACCGGCGAGCTGGTGGGCCGGCGCTTTTCCCAACGTTGAGAAGAAGGACGAGCGCCGTGCGTGCTGACCGTGACTTCGGATTCACCGACGAGCAGCTGATGCTGCGCGACGCCGTGCGCCAGTTCGTGCGCAAGGAAATGCCCGATTCCTACGCGCGCAAGTGCGACCGCGAGAAGATCGCGCCGCTGGCGGTGTTCGACAAGATGGCCGCACTGGGCTGGCTGGGCGTGGCGATCCCCGAGGAGTACGGCGGCTCGGGCCTGGGCTTCGTCGAACTCGGCATCATCCAGGAAGAGCTCTCGTACGGCCTGCTGGAACTGGCGGTGCTGTTCTACCGCGCCACCGTGCACGGTGCGCATTCGTTGCTGACCTACGGCAGCGAGGCGCAGCGCAAGAAGTACCTGCCGCTGATCGCGGCCGGCAAGTTCAAGTCGTCGATGAGCCTGACCGAGCCGAACGCGGGTTCCGACGCCGCAGCCGTGCGCACGCGAGCGGTGCGCGACGGCGACCACTTCGTCATCAACGGCGCCAAGGTCTTCAACTCGCAGGTCGATCTGGCCGACCGCACGGTGCTGGTCACGCGCACCGACCCCGACGCGCCGCAGCACAAGGGCATCAGCCTGTTCTTCGTCGACCCGAAGAGCCCGGGCGTGACGATCGAGCGCCTGGAGACCCTGTCGTTCCGCGCCGTCGGCACCAACCGCGTGACCTACGAGAACGTGCGCGTGCACCAGGACGACCTGCTGGGCGAGCTCAACGGCGGCTGGAAGCAGCTGATGACCAACCTCAATAAGGAGCGCTTCTCGCTCGCGGCGCAGGTCACCGGCGCGGCGCAGGCCGCGCTCGACTGCGCGCTGCAGTATGCGAAGGACCGGGTCCAGTTCGGCCAGCCGATCGCCAAGTTCCAGGTCATCCAGCACAAGCTGGCCGACATGCAGATCGCGGTCCACACCTCGCGCCTGCTGACCTACGACCTGGCGCGCCGGCTCGACGCCGGCGTCGAGTGCCGCAAGGAGGCATCGATCGCGAAGGTGCACACCACCGAGGCGTACTTCCGGGTCGCCGACGAGGGCATGCAGATCCTCGGCGGCTATTCGCTGACGCCTGACTTTCCGATGGAGCGCCACTACCGCGACTCGCGCCTCATGCGCATCGGTGGCGGCGCCAGCGAAGTGATGCGCAATTCGATCGCCAAGGACCTGGGACTGTAGGAGACACCGCATGCCCATCGACACCCTGCGCGCTGCCCGATCGCAGGCGGCCCCAATCTCCGAAGCCGAGCGCCACGCCCGCCGCGATCTCGCCGCCTGCTACCGCCTGGCCGACCGCATGGGCTGGTCCGACATCATCTCGGCCCACATCTCGCACCGCGTGCCGGGCGAGCCCGGGCACTACCTGATCAATCCCTACGGCATGCTGTTCGACGAGATCACCGCCTCGTCGCTGATCAAGACCGACGCCCAGGGCACGATCCTGAGCGCGTCCGACTATCCGCTGAACCCGGCGGTGCTGGTCATCCACGCGGCCATCCTCGACGCGCGCCCCGACCTGAACTGCGTGATGCACCTCCACACCCGCGACGGCACGGCGGTGTCGATGCAGGAGCACGGCCTGCTGGCGGCGTCGCAGCACGCGCTGGTGGTCTGGGACAAGCTGTGCTACCACGAGTTCGAGGGCATCGCGCTCGACGACGACGAGAAGCACAGCCTGGTGCGCGACCTCGCCGACAAGAAGCTGATGCTGCTGCGCAACCACGGCACCATCAGCTGCGGCGCGACGATGGGCGAGACCTTCATGCTGATGTACCAGCTCGAACGTGCCTGCCGCATGCAGGTGGCGGCACTCGGGGGCAGCGGCAAGCTGTACCCGATCGCGCCGGCGGTCATCGCCAAGAGCGCCGCGCAGGGCACGGAGATTTTCGGCAAGGGCGGCTTCGTGCCGCTGGGGCAGAAGGAGTGGGCGGCGCTGCTGCGCAAGCTGGACCGCGACGACCCTGGCTACCGCGACTGAACCCGCTCCGCACGAACCCCACAAGGAACAGACCATGACCCCGTTGAATACAGTGATCACGGCGCTGCTGGCGCTGGCCGCGGTGGCGACGGATGCGGCCGCACAAGCCTATCCCAACAAGCCGATCCGACTGATCGTGCCGTACGCTGTGGGCGGCGCCAGCGACCTGATGGCGCGCGCGATCGCGCAGAAACTCGGCGCCGGGCTGGGGGTGCAGGTGATCGCCGACAACCGCGGCGGCGCCGGCGGCAACATCGCCGCCGAGATGGCGGCCAAGGCGCCGCCTGACGGCTACACGCTGTTCTTCGGCGCCACCGGCCAGCTTGTCATCAATCCGGCGCTGTACGCGAAACTGAATTTCGACCCGATGAAGGATTTCGCGCCGATCGGGCTGGTGGGCCAGCTGCCGCTATTCCTGACGGTGCCGGCAACGAGCCCGGTGAAATCGGTGGCCGAACTGGTTGCCGACGTGCGGGCCAAGCCGGACAGGTTCAACTACGGTTCGTCGGGCATCGGCGGCACGACCCACCTGGCGATGGAGATGCTCAAGGCGCACACCGGCATGAGCATCACGCACGTGCCGTACAAGGGCACGGCTGCGGCCGTCAACGACATGCTCGGCGGCAGCCTGCAGGTGATGTTCGACGCCTGGGCGACGACCGGCCCGCACGTGCAAGCGGGCAAGCTGCGCTTCCTCGCCGTCAGTTCGGCGGCGCGCTCGTCGTTCGAGCCGAAGGTGCCGACGGTGGCCGAGTCGGGCTATCCCGGCTTCGACCTCGGCGTCTGGTATGCCCTGCTGGCGCCCGCTGGCACCCCGGCCGACGTGATCGCGCGCCTCAGCGCCGAGACGGCGAAGGTCACCGCGCAGCCCGAACTGAAGCAGACCTTCGGCACGATGGGCATGGAGCCGATGACCAGCTCTGCCGAGCAGCTCGGCACCTTCATGCGTTCTGAGGCGGTGAAATGGGCCAAGGTGGTGCGCGATTCGGGCGCCAAGGCCGAATAGGGCCTCACCGAAGCAACAAGGAGCCATCCCCATGGGCATCACGGTCAAGAAACTCTCGTACGGCATCGGCGCCGAGATCGTCGGTGCGGACCTGAGGCGCGCGCTGAGCGACGCCGACATCGCACAGATTCGCCAGGCATGGATCGAGAACTGCATCCTGCTGATCCGCGGCCAGAACATCACGCCCGAGCAGCACATCGCCTTCAGTGCGCGCTTCGGGCAGCTCGACGACCACGCTGCGCTGTACAAGTACCGGCATCCGCAGCATGCCGAGATCTTCATCGTCACGACGCGGCCCAACGCCGACGGCAGCCCCTCGGACACGCGCGAGACCGGCGTCAACTGGCACTCCGATCTCTCGTACACCACGCGCCCGGCGATGGGCTCGCTGCTGCACTGCCTGGAGATCCCGGAGATCGGCGGCGACACGATGTTCACCAACATGTACCGCGCCTACGACTCGCTGTCCGACGGCTTGAAGACGCTGATCGAGCCGCTGCAGGCGGTGCACGACTACGCCTGGGCGATCCACGACACCGAGAAGGGCCGCAACAGCGCGACGGCCGACGCCCACAAGAAGGTCAACCCGCCGGTGGTGCAGCCGGTCGTGCGGGTGCACCCCGAAACCGGCCGCAAGGTGCTGTACGTGAGTGAAGGCATCACGACCCACATCGCCGGCCTGACGCCGGCCGAGAGCCGGCCGATCCTGCAGACGCTGTTCGAGGCTTCGGTGCGGCCCGAGTTCACCTACCGGCACCACTGGCAGCTGCACGACATGATCCTGTGGGACAACCGCTGCGCGATGCACAAGGCGCTGCGCGACCGCATGCCGGGCACGTATCGCCACATGCATCGCACCACCGTGGTCGGCGAGCCGTCCGGCGCGCTCTACCAGGGGACGGCATGACCGCCTCGAAAGGATGACCATGCGCACATTGGGTTTTCGTGCGCTTGCGCGCCTGGCGGGCCTGCTGGCGCTCGCGGTCGGTGTCGCCGCGGCATCGGCACAGTCCTATCCCGACAAGCCGGTGAAGCTGATCGTTCCCTACGCGCCGGGCGGCTTCTCCGACGTGCTGGGGCGCTCGCTCGCGCAGTGGCTGACGCAGAGCCTGGGCCAGCCGGTCGTGGTCGAGAACAAGGCCGGCGCGGCGACGACCCTGGGCACCGACACGGTCGCCAAATCGGCAGCCGACGGCTACACGCTGCTGCTGACCACCGGCGCGCTGAGCATCAACCCGCACCTGTTCAGCAAGTTGCCGTACAGCGCCGAACGCGACTTCGCGCCCATCAGCCGGGTGGCCGAACTGCCCTACGTGCTGGTGGCCCACCCGGCGCTGCCGGCCGCCAGCTTCAAGGACTTGCTCGCCTACGCAAAGGCCAACCCCGGCAAGGTGAACGTCGGCACGCCCGGCAACGGCACCTCGCCTCATCTGGCGATGAAGCTGCTCGAACAAGCGGCGGGCATCTCGATGCTGGCCGTGCACTACAAGGGCAATGGCCCGGCGCTGAACGACCTGCTCGGCGGCCAGATCAACTTGCTGTTCGACGGGCTTCAGCAGCCCCGCCAGTTCATCGACACCGGGCGGCTCAAGCTGCTGGCGGTGGCGTCGCTCACGCGGATGCCCGGGCTGCCCGACGTTCCGGCGATCAGCGAGACATTCCCGGGGTTTGTGTCCTCGACCTGGTATCAGTTGCTGGCACCGGCAGGCACACCGACGCCGATCATTGCGCGGCTGAATGCCGAGGTCCAGAAGTTCGTCAACGACCCGGCCACGCGCGACAAGCTGGTCGCGCAGGGTGCGATCGTCGGCGGCAGCACGCCCGAGCAACTGGCGGCTTTCTCGAAGGCCGAAACCGTGCGCTGGGGCGCGGTGATCGTCGGCGCCGGGATCAAGCTCGACTGAGCGGCGGCCGGGTCCGCGCCGGGCCAGCAGATTGAGGAGATAGTCATGACGCTTGCACAAGGCCTCGGCCGTTTCGTCGCCGACCTCGATCTGGTGCAGGTTCCACCGCCCGTGGTCGAGAAGGCCCGCACCTGCCTGCTCAATGGCTACGGCATCGCGCTCGGCGGGCACGCCACGCCGTTCGCCCCGGTGGCGCGGCGGGCGGCGCTGGCGCTGGACGGCGAGCGCAGCGGCGGCGCCACCTTGCTCGGCGACGGGCGCAAGACCTCGGTCGACGGCGCCGCACTGGCCAACTCGGCGCTGTTCCACGGCCGTGCCCAGGAAGACACCTGCGGTGCCGGGCACTTCGGCACCATCATGATCCCGCTGCTGACGGCGCTGGTCGAAGCACGCGGCCTGCCGGTGGCGCGTTTGCTGCCGGCGCTGATTGCCGGCTACGAGGTGGGCGGTCTGCTCGAATCGGCATACGGGCCGAAGACGACGCCCGCCGGGCTGCGCGCGTCGCCTCTTTACGGCACGCTGGCGGCGGCTGCGGCCAGCGCGCACCTGCTCGGCCTTGATGCCGCGCGCAGCGCCGCGGCGCTGGCGAACGCGGCCTCGTTCACCGGCGGCATGCTGCAGTCCTTCGCCGACGGCACCGACGAATGGCGCTATCAGGTCGGTGTGGCCGCGCGCAACGGGCTGGTCGCCACCGAACTCGCGCGCGCCGGTTCGCGCTCGGCGCCGGGCGCGTTCGAGGGCCGCTCTGGCTTCGTCAAGGCGTTCGCGCGCAGCGACTGCGATGTGCCCGCGCTGTTGGCCCGGCTGGGCAAGGAATGGTCGGTGCAGCGCGTCACCTTCAAGCCCTTCCCGGTGTGCGCCTTCAACCAGACGCCGGTGACCGGCGCGCTGATCTTGCGCGACAAGCTCGAAGGGCGGGCCTTGAAGCAGGTGCGCGTGCGCATGAATCCCTTCGAGACCGGCTACGCCGGGATGGACGCCAAGGGGCCGTTCGACTCGATCTCGGGCACGCTGATGAGCATTCCGTTTTGCATCGCGCTGACGCTGCTGCGCGGCACGCCGAGCATGGCGGCGATGACGACCTACGACGATGCCGGGGTGAACGCGCTCACCGACCGCATCGAGCTGGTCACCGACGACACGGTGCCGGTGCTGTCCTGCGTGATCGAGGCCGAGACCGTCGACGGCGCGCGGCTGGTGCAGGACCAGCGCATGACCGTGGCCGATTTCGCCTACGACTGGGACACCGACTCGAAGCTGGTGCGGCGCATCGGCGCCGAGACCGGCGTGCCGGCAGCGGCCTACGACCGCGTGGAGGCGTTCTGCCGCGAGCCCGAGCGGGCCGGCATCGCCGCGGTGCTCGCGGCCTTCGCAATGCTGCCGAGGCCGCCGGCCGACTGAAGCAGCTCAGCGCAGCGGCGCTGCCGCCTCCCGCTCGTACAGCCGCAGCAGCGCGTCGCGCCGCGCCGGGCCGCTGGCGAACTCGATGTCGCGCACGTGATGCGGGTCGATCTGCGTGCGCAGCCGCTGCAGCAGTGCGGCGTCCGGTTTGGCCGTGTACGGCACGCTGCCCACCGCCACCCCAGCCGGCGTGCGCTCGCGCAGCTGCTCGTGCGTCACGCCGGGGTGGCGGCTGAGGGCGCGCGCACCGGCCGACGTGAACTCGAACACCGCGAGGTCGGTGACCATCACCACATGGCCGACACCCGGCGCGTGCGCGGCCAGCGGGTCGGCGACGACGAAGTCGACCGCATCGACAAAGCAGCGGCTGTCCTGCTGCGGCAGGTAGACGAGGAAGGGCTGCGCGATCTCGGCCAGTTCGGCCAGCCCCGCCAGGCCGGCGAAGCGGCGCAGGCGCCCCTGCTTGTCGGCGACGCGCAGGCTGTTGATGCGCCCTTGGGCGTCGATCTGCAGCGGGCGCACGAACTGGCGCACGCGGCCGGCCAGGCGCGGCATCATCTGGCCGATCCATTCGGGCGCCTCGTAGCGCCGCAGCGCGCCGATCTGGGCGGCGCGCTCGCTGCGGCTCAGGAAGGCCGGGCGCTGGGCACGCGTCAGCGTCAGCGCCGCCGGGTCTTCGAGCGCGGGGCCCTGGCCGTTGGTGCGCGCCTGCGCCAGCAGCGCGGCGACCTGGTTCAGCGCCGAAGCCAGGCCGAGCTGGATGACCTCGGCGCGCAGCAGCCAGTCGCTCATGGTGCAGACCATCATCTCGGCCACGTCGGCCGGCGCGTCGCTGTGGGTGGTGTCGTCGTTCATCGTGCCCCTCCTTCGAGCCGTGCACGGGCCCAGCCGGCGACGCTGTCGCGGTCGAGTGCCGTGTAGTCCAGCAGTGCCGGCCAGTCGGCCTCGTAGCCGGGCAGGCAGCCGCCGGGCCGGGCGCCGCCGGGCGCGTGCACGACCATGCTCACCAGGGGTTCGGTGAGGTCGGCTTCGACGCCACCGGCCGTGATGTCGTCGACCAGCTCTTCGCAGCTCACGACAGTGCGCTGCGCCGCCAGCGCCAGCAGCCGGTCGGCTGCCCGGTGGCCACCGAACACCGCATTGCCTCGGCGGTCGGCGCGCCAGGCATGCACGTAGGCGACGGTGATGGGCAAGGGCGGGATCGCGAGTTGCTCTTCATCGGTGTAGGGACAGCGCACGCGGCGCAAGTCGGGCCGCACCTGCGCCAGCGCCACTCCGTGGCGCGCCGCCAGCGGCAGGAAGGACGCGCCCTCTACCGCAGCGTTCAGGCCCAGCATCAGCGAGGTCTCGGTCTCCTCGATCACGTCGCAGCCGGCCTTCAGCCCCGGCCCCATGCCCAGCGCCTCCATGCCGAGGTAGAAGCCGCGCACGCGTTGCGTCACGCCGGCAGCGGCCAGCAGATCGGTCTCGATGCCGCCGGTCAGCACCAGCAGTTCGTCGAAGCGCAGACCGTGCGCGGCCCAGTGCATCGCCACGGCCAGCGGCCGGCGGCTGAAGCTCCAGCCACCGAGCGCGACGCGCGCCGCGCCGCGCGCGAGTTCGGCGGCGTCGGCCAGGCTCGCCAGCTTTCCGTTCGACGCTGCCACCTACAGCCCCATGCCGCGCGCGATGATGTCGCGCTGCACCTCCATCGCGCCGCCGCCGATCTCGAACAGCTTGGCGTCCTGAAAGTGCATCGGCAGGCCCGAGTCGACGGTGTAGCCGTAGCCGCCCAGCAGGTGCAGCCCGGTGTAGGCGCAGTGCATGTAGCACTCGGCACCGGCCACCTTGGCGAACGAGGCCTCGTTGTGGCAGGCGCCGGTTTTCTCCAGCACGCTGGCGCCGCGGTAGACCAGCAGCCGCGCGGCGTCGGTGCGCAACTGCATGTCGACGATCTTGTGGCGCACCGATTGCAGCTTCGACAGCGGCTTGCCGAACTGCACGCGCTGCTTCAGATAGGCCACCACCTCGTCGATGATGGCCTGCGAGGCACCGACGCCGATGGCGCCGTGGTACAGGCGCTCGTTGTCCAGCCCGCCGAGCACACATTGCCAGCCCTTGTTCTCGGCCCCGATCAGCGCGTCCGGCGGCAGCACCAGGTCGCGGAAGTGGGCCGAGAAGGTCGGCACCGGCCCCAGGCCCATGGTCTCGATGCGCGTCAGCTCGATCGCCGGGTTGCTGCCCGGGTTGGGGATCAGGAAGGTCGAGATGCCCTCCTGCTTGACGGCGTGCGGGTCGGTGCGTGCAGCCAGGATCAGGAAGCCGGCCGACTTGGCCTGCGAGCAATACAGCTTCTCGCCGCTGATGACCCAGTGACCGTCGCTGCGCCTGACGGCGGTGGTGCGCAGCGACGCCGCGTCGCTGCCGGAGCCGGGCTCGGTGAGGCCCAGCGCCATGAAGATGTCGCCGGCCATGACCTTGGGCAGCACCATGTCCTTCTGCGCCTGGGTGCCGAACTTGGCCACCAGCGGCGCCAGGATCACCGCGACGCGGCCCCAGGCGGTGGTGATGGCCGACGAGGCGCGCGCGAACTGCTCGACGAAAGCCAGCATGCCCATCGGGTCGGGCTTCTCCAGCCCGCTGTAGGCCTCGGGCAGAAGGAAGCCGTAGTAGCCCATCTTGCCGAGCTTCCTGAACAGCTCCTGCGGCGGCTCGACCTTGTCGCGCGACCACTGCAGCACCTGCTGGCGCGGCATCTCTTTCTCGACGAAACGGCGCGTCGTCTCGGCGATCGCGCGTTGTTCTTCACTCAGTTCGAAATCCATGGGGTCATGCTCCGGTCGGTTCGTGGTTCAGGTGTCCAGCAGCGCCTGGGCGCGCGCCAGGGGCACGGGCGCGGTGTCGAGCAAGAGGTCGACGACCTCGTGCTCGCGTGCATCGCCCGCAAGGTCGAAGGGGTCGTGCCGGCCGGCGCGGTGGCGCAGCACCAGCCAGGCCAGCAGCAGGCGGCGCGCATCGCCGCCGCCGCTGCCGATGGCGGCACCCTCCCAGGCCAGCAGGCAGGCGCTGAGCGCGTGGTACAGCGCGGACGACGCGGCACGCGCATGGCCCTCCAGTGCGGCGTCGTCGGCGATGCGGCGCGCGAAGGCCGTGCTGCGATCGAGCGCCGCGGTCAACGCGCTGCGCAGCACGGTCGGGATGGCCGGCTGCTGCAGCCGTTCGAGCAGGGCCGCGTGCAAGGCCTCCTCGGCGCGGTCCTTGCGCACCGCGCGCGTGATGATGTCCAGCCCGTTGATGTTGCTCGTGCCTTCCCACAGCAGGCCGATGTGGGCGTCGCGCACCAGCCGCGAATGCACCCACTCCTCGATGTAGCCGAGGCCGCCGCGCACTTCCATCGCCGCGGTGGCCACGCGCACGTTGTCGCGGCAGGCGCGGAACTTCAGCAGCGCGGTGGCGATGCGCAGCAATGCGCGCGCGCGCGGCTGGCCGGCGTTGGCCTCACGCATCGCCGCCGCGGTGAAGACGAACACCGACAGCGCCTGCTCGGTCGGCAGCATCAGCTTGAGCAGCGAGCGGCGCATCAACGGGTGGTCGATCAGCGTCTTCTTGAAGGCGACACGTTGGCGCGCCACCTGCAGCGCCTCGTTCAGGCAGCGCCGCATCATCGCGGCGGCGCGCACGCCGTGCGACAGACGCGACAGGTTGACGGGCGCCATCGCCGTCCTGATGCCGTCGGCCACGTCACCCACCGCGTAGGCGAGCGATCCGTCGAAGATCACCTCGCCGGTGGCCATCGAGCGCGTGCCCATCTTCTCCTTCAGACGCACGATGCGGCTGCGGTTGAAGCTGCCGTCGTCGAGCCGGCGCGGCACCGCGAACATGCCCAGCCCACGCGTGCCCGCGGGTGCGCCGGCGGGTCGCGCCAGCACCAGGGCGTAGTCGGCATCGGTGTGGCTGCAGAACCACTTCTCGCCGTGCAGGCGCCAGTGCTCGCCGTCGCGTTCGGCGCGCAACTCGTTGCTGCCGAGATCCGAGCCGCCGTTCTTCTCGGTCATGAACTGGGTGATCTTCAGCACCTCGTTCATGTCCTGGCTGAGCACGCGTGCCAGGCGCGCCTTGAGCGCGTCGTCGCCGTGCTTGAAGACCACGTGCGCGGCGGTGTCGCAGCCGTTGACGGGGCACATCAGGCCGAACTCGGCCTGCACGAACAAGTACTTGAAGGTGTACTTGACCAGCGGCGGCACCGGCTCCGGCCAGCCGAACACGCCAGCGCGGTGGCTCATCGCGACCAGGCCGAAATCGCTCCAGGCGATGCGCTCCATCTCGCGGTAGGCCGGGTGGTAGTCGATCGAGTCCTCGTCGCGGCCGAAGCGGTCGCGCGGGCGCAGCACCGGCGGATGGCGTTCGGCGCTGGCCGCGAGTTCGTCCAGGCGCCCGCCGGCGAGTTCGCCCAGGCGGTCGAAGTGCGGGCGAAAGTGCGCGAGCTCGGCGCGGCCCAGGCTCAGCGCGAGCAGGTCCTGCACCGCGGGGTCGATGCGCCAGAAGTTCTGGCCGTGGCAGTCGGTGGGAATCGCGGCGGAGCCGCGTCCGGCGGCGGTCTCGGTGGCAAGGCTCATGGCATCACGCCGTCTTGTCGTCGAGCACGCGCAGCGTCTTGTAGCCGACGCGCGGCAGGTCGTCGTGGAACGACACCTGCGTGGGCAGCTTCAACTCGGCGTCGAGGTGGGCTTGCAGGCGCTGCGCCACGCCGGCCGCGGCGTCGTCGGCCAGCGTGGCGGGGCGCAGCAGGCGCACTTCCAGCGTCTGCGGCTCGACCGCCCGGCGCACCAGCGCGAATTCGAGATTGCGGCCGGCATCGCTGCGCGACAGCGCGGTCTCGACCTGGAACGGATAGACGGCGCTGCCGCGCACCGGCACGCGGTTGGCCAGCCGGTCGAGCAGCGTGAAGCGGCGCGACGTGCGGCCGCAGCTGCACACGCCCGGGTGCACACGCACCATGTCCTCGGTGCGCCAGCGAACATGCGGCGTGGCGCGGCGGTAGAAGTCGGTGATGACCATCTCGCCCACGTCGCCCTCGCGCGCCGGCGCGCCGGTGGCCGGGTCGACGACCTCGACCAGCGTCATGTCCTCGCCGTGCCAGTGCTCGCCGTCGTGGGCCGGGCACTCGGTGCTGAAGAGGTTGAAGTCCGAGCCCTGGCCCGACAGCGTCGTGACCTCGATGCCCAGCGTCTGGCGGAACTGCTCGCGCGCCTCCGCGCCGAGCGCCGCGCCCATCAGGATCGCGCGCCGGTAGGGCAGCGCCCCGCCTTCGGGCGTGGCCGCGGCGTGCTGGGCCATGGCGCGCAGCGTGGCCACGCCGGCCTGCAGGAAGGTGGGCTTGAGCGAGCGCGCGACCTCGACATAACGCGGCACCTGCGCTGGCTCGTGGTTGTCGCGGATGATCCACTGCGCGCCGGCGCGCTGCGCGCCGAGGCGGAAGATGTCGGCCGCCGGCGTGAACGGCGTGACCAGCATCTGCAGCACATCGCCCGGCCGCAGCCCGCTGCACCAGAACAGGCGCGCCGCCAGCTCGACGTTGCGGTCCAGGTCGTGGGCGTCGAAGGCCTGGTAGGTCTGGCGCCCGCTGGTGCCGGCCGACGGGCCCGACAGCACGATGTCCTCGCGCGGCACGCACAGGTGGGGCAGGGCGCTGCCGACGCGGTCCATCGCGGCGCGCAGATCGTCCTTGGTGCTCAGCGGCACGAGTGCGGCAAAGTCGGCCAGGCTGCGCACCGCGGCCGGGTCGACCTGCGCCAATCGCTCGCGCTGCATCGGCGAGCGTTCCTTGACCCAGGCCAGCAGCGCCTGCACGCCTTTGAGCTGCAGCGCCTGCCGGACTTCCGGCACCATGCCTTCGGCCGCGGCGTCCCACAGGGCACGCACGTCGTTCATCGCGGTGCGTCCCCGCCGGCAAGGCGGAACACCGGCAGCGGCACCTCGCGTTCGGGAAATGCCACCTGCACCCGCTTGTCGACCGCCATGTCCTCGGGCCGGCCTTCGATCTCGGTGAACAGGAACCAGTCTTCGTCGAGCCGCACCAGGCCGATCGTGTAGGGCGAACGCGCGCGCCACACCGCCGAGGGCGGCCGGTGCACGACCGAGAAGCTGTAGATGCTGCCCGCGCCCTTGGACTCTTCCCACACCGGCACGGCACCGGCCTCGCACATCGGGCATATCGAGCGCGGTGGAAAGATCGCGCCGCGGCAGGCCGGGCAGCGCTGGAACAGCAGCCGGCCTTCCTTGACGGCGGCCCAGTAGGGCAGCGCGTCCTGCGTGACGCGCGGGGTCGGGAATGATTCGGTGTAGTCGGCGAATTCGCCTTGTTCCAACATGGTGTGTGCTCCTACTGGGCTTCGGTGCCGAGGATGACGGCGCTGTGGCAGGCCAGCATGCCGCCGGCCGAATACGCCATCGCGCGCTTGGGCGAGTTGCCGGCGAGCAGACCGAGCGGGTCGCCGCGCAACTGGCGCACGGTCTCGACCAGCGAGTCGGCGGCCACCGAGATACCGGGCTGGCCGAAGCCCATCCAGCCGCCGTTGGTGTCGACCGGGAAGTCGCCGCCCGGGCGCATGCGCCCGCTGCGCACCAAGTCCATGGCGCGGCCCTTGGGCGCGAAGCCCAGGTCTTCGAGCTGCACGAGCACGGTGTGCGAGAAGTTGCCGGCCAGCGCACCGAGCTGCATGTCGGCGGGTGTCATGTCGGCCATCGCGTAGGCCTCGCGCGCGGCGTGGGCGGCGCCGGTGGTGGTGATGGCCGGCAGCGGCCCGAGCGGGATGCGGCTCTTGCGCAGGTTGATGCGCTCACACAGGTACTCGTGCGTGGTGCAGGTGCCGAAGCCGTGGATGTAGATCGGGCGCTTGGCCTGCTTCGCGCGTTCGACGCTGGTGACGACGAAGGCGCCCGCGGTGCCGCCCGGCCCCCAGGTGGCGCACATCCAGCGCCGCAGCGGCGACGAGATGTAGGGCGAGCGCATCACGTCGTCGACGGTGATCAGGCCGTGCCTGCGCTTGGCCGCTTTCGGGTGATGGATCGCCCATTCCTGGCGCTGCACCGCGACCTCGGCGAAGTCTTCCTCGGTGACCCCGAACTCGTGCATGTAGCGGCAGGCGAGCTGCGCGTAGATGGTCGGAATCGTCGGGCCGTAGGGAAACTCGAACTGCGGGCAGGCGTCGGTGGCCGCGCCCACCGCGGTGGCGTCGATGAACAGCTCGACCGCATCCGACTGCACGCACAGCACGTAGTCGGCCACGCCCGCGGCGATGGCCAGCGCGGCCTGGCCGATCATGGCGTTGACGCCGGCACCGTGGAAGGTGATCTCGGTCGTCATGCGCACCGGCATCTGCATGTGCGAGGCGAAGATGTTGTTCCACTGCGGCCGCCGGTCGGCCCAGGGCGAACGGCCGGTGAGCAGGATGTCGATGTCGTCCTTGCGGATGCCGGCGTCCTTGAACGCGGCCCAGCTCGCCTCGGTGGCGAGCTGCAGCGGGTCCTTGACGTCCTGCTTGTCGGCGTACGAGTCGCCCATGCCGATGATGGCGGCGACGCGGCCGAGGGAGCGGTCGGGTGTCTTCAAGCGGTGACTCCTGTCGGTAGAGTGGTGGTGGGCAGGGGCTGGTCCCAGCCCTGCAGCGAAGCGGCCTCGTCGCGGCACTGCGCCGGCGTGCCGAGAAACTGGCGGTCGAAGGCGCAGCGCCTGAACCAGTGGTGCAGGCCGAGCAGATCGGTGAAGCCCATGCCGCCGTGCGCCTCGGTCGTCATGCGCGCGACCTCGCGGCTCACGTCGCCGACGTGCGCCTTCAGGTGGCAGGCCAGCAGCGCTGCGTCATCGGCCTGCTGGTCGTGCGCGTGCGCGGCCTGCCACAACAGCGCGCGGCACGGTTCGAGCAGCGTCACCGCTTCGGCCAGCGTGTGCTTGAGGCCCTGGAAGCTGCCGATCAGGCGGCCGAACTGCACCCGCTCGCCGGCCCAGGCCACGGCCGAGTCGAGCATGTGCTGCGCGGCGCCGATGGCGTCGGCCGCCAGCACGATGCGGCCGGCATCGCGCACCCGACGCGCCAGCGCCCAGGGGTCGGCCGCCGCGGCCAGCAGCACGGCCGGTGCGGCGTCGAAACGAAGGTCGGCGAC
>CALMQI010000390.1 GCA_937871935.1 uncultured Burkholderiales bacterium | reverse complement strand
CAACCCGACATTCAGGGGACATGGGTAAATTACGACAGCACGCCCCTCGAAGCGCCGAGCGACGACGACCCGGGCACCGAGTGGAACACCGAGCGCTACGACAACCGGGACATCACCGTGCTCAAGCCTGGCGTCGACATCGTGCTGACCGCGGAACAGGCGAGCCAGCTCAGCGAGCTGGTGCTCACGAGCCCCACCAACGACTGGTCGGCCGCGATCTACGTCGCTCCGAGCGACCCCGGCACGTTCGAGGGGTGGGGTGAGCCCGTCGCCACGAAGCAGGGCATCGCCGCCGGCACCACGCCGATCGAGGTCTCGGGCAGGCGAAAGAGGGTGGTCTCGCCGGCGATCGCCACGTCGGCTACGCAGGCGAGGCCGAAGCCGCCGCCCATCACCGTGCCTTCGAGCACCGCGACGGTCGTGATCGGCGTGTTGGCGAAGGCCACGCACAGCTCGCCGAAGCGTGCGTTCATCGCGGCCATGCTCTCCACGTCGCGCGGCGCGCCGGCCAGGCTCTTCAGGTCGGCGCCGGCGCAGAAGTGCCCGCCTGTGCCGCGCAGCACCACGGCGCGCACGTCGCCGTCGCTCTCGGCCTGCGCGAGCGCATCGCGCAGGCCCTCCACCATGGCGCTGTTCATCGCGTTGCGCACCTCGGGGCGGTTCAGCGTGAGGTGCAGTACGCCGGCTTCGCGGCGTTGCAGGACGGCGTCGCTCATTTCGATGCTGCCTTCAGCCGCGCGGCGTAGTGCGCGGCGCGTTCGGGGTTGCCTTGCGCCTTGTAGATCGCCTCCAGCTCCTCGAACACGTAGGGGTCGGGTTCGCCGGCGGCGTCCCACTCGCGCTCGAGCCGCAGCTGGATGTCGCGCGCTTCGTCCAGGCGGCTCATGTGGCGCAGCGTCATCGCGATCATCCAGTGTGCGATGCGGATGCCGCCCGGTCGCCCCTGCTGCTCGCGCGCCGCGAGCGCCAGCTTGAGTTCGGCCAGCGCTTCGTCGTAGCGCTTCAGTTGCACCAGCGCGTAGCCCCGGTTGTTGCGCAGCGAAGCTTCCCAGTTCTTGGCGGCAGGCTGGCTGCTCGCGCGCACGATGCGCAGACCTTCGTCGGCCCACTTGACGCCGTCTTCCGGCGCCGTGTCGACGGAGGCATACATGTGCACGGTGTCGATCGCAAGCCCGTCGAGACCTGCGCCCTTGGCCGTCGCCAGTGCGTGGTCGTAGGCATCGCGCGCGGCCTTCTTGGCGTCGGTCGTCAACTCCTCGGGCTTGTGCGTCGCCGAGGCCCAGGTGCGGCCGAGCTCCAGCGAGTAGCGCACCTTCGCCTCCGCACCCGCCTTGCCCAGCGCCGGCTCCACCTCGGCCGCCAGGATCTGCCGTGCGCGTGCGAAGTCGCGGCGCAGCCCGTGGCTGCGGGCGATCTGCGTCTGCAGGATCAGCGCGTCATCGCCTTGCGCCGTGGCCAGCGCGGCGCGAAAACGCTCCTCGCTGAGCGCGGGTTTGCTGAAGTCCCACAACGCATTCAGGTCGATGGCGGCCATCGCGGTGCTCCCGGTCAGCAGGGCGGCGAAGTAGAGCGACAGAGTGCGCATGCGGTCAACGTACTTCCTTCGGCAGCGTGCCCTCAAGCTTGCAGATGATGCCCAGCATCACCTCGTCGGCACCGCCGCCGATCGAGCCGAGTCGCCCGTCGCGGAAGCCCTGCGACACCGGGTTGTCCCAGGTGAAGCCCATGCCGCCCCAGTACTGCAGGCAGGCGTCGTGCACCTCGCGGCTGAGGCGCCCGACCTTCAGCTTGGCCATCGACGCGAGCTTGGTCACGTCCTTGCCGCCCACATACAGCTCCACCGCGCGATAGGTCAGCGCACGCAGGGCCTCGACCTCGGTGCGCAGCTCGGCCAGCCGAAAGTGCACCACCTGGTTGTCGAGGATGCTCTTGCCGAAGGCCTGGCGCTGGCGTGTGTACTCGATCGTCTGGTCGATCGCGCCGTCCAGCCCGGTGATGCCCGATGCCGCGGCCCACAGCCGCTCCTCCTGGAACTGCATCATCTGGAAGATGAAGCCCATGCCCTCCTGGCCGATCAGGTAACGGCGCGGCACGCGCACGTTGTCGAAGAAGATCTGTGCGGTGTCGCTGCTCCACATGCCGATCTTGTGGATCTTCTGCTTCGTGATGCCCGGCGTGTCCATCGGCACGACGATGAGGCTCTTGTTCTTGTGCGGGCCGCCCTCCTGGCTGGTGTTGGCGAGCAGGCAGATCCAATCCGCCTGCAATCCATTCGTGATCCACATCTTGGTGCCGTTGATCACGTAGTCGTCGCCGTCCTTGCGCGCAAACGTCTTCAGCGCCGCCACGTCGGAGCCGCCGCCCGGCTCGCTGACGCCGATGCTGCACACCAGCTCGCCGGCGATCGTCGGCATCAGGAATTCCTTGCGCAGCTCGTCGGAGCCGAAGCGCGCGAGCGCCGGCGTGGCCATGTCGGTCTGCACGCCGATCGACATCGGCACGCCGCCGCAGCTGCAGGTGCCCAGCGCCTCGGCCATCACCATCGAGTAGCTGAAGTCCAGCCCCGCGCCGCCGAACTCCTCGGGGTATTTGAGGCCCAGCATGCCCAGCTTGCCGAGCTTGCCCATCACCTCGTGCGCCGGGTACTGCTCGGCCTTCTCCCACTCCTTCACATGCGGGTTCACCTCGTTGGCGATGAAGCGCGTGACGGTCTCGCGGATCTGGTTGTGCTCTTGCGTGAACTTCATGAGAGGGGCCTCGTGAGGGGTCAGAGTCGGGCGATGCCGAAGGTGTTGGGCCGCAGTGTGCGCGCATCGGCCTCCGCCGTGATCGCCAGGCACAGGGCCAGGATGCGCCGCGTGTCGCGCGGGTCGATGATGCCGTCGTCCCACAGCCGCGCGGTGCCGAAGAGCGCGGTCGACTCCTTGTCGAGCCGCGCGTGCAGATGGTCGCTCATCGCCTTGAGCGCTTCTTCGTTCACCGGCTGTCCGGCACGCTCGAGCTTGGCGCGGTTGACGATGTCCATCACCTTGGCGATCTGCGCGCCGCCCATCACCGCGGTGCGCGCGCAGGGCCAGCTGAAGATGAAGCGCGGGTCGAACCCGCGCCCGCACATGCCGTAGTTGCCGGCGCCGAACGAGCCGCCGACCACGATGGTGAACTTGGGCACCCGCGCGTTGGCCACCGCCTGGATCATCTTGCTGCCGTGCTTGATGGCGCCGGCCCGCTCGGCCGCGCGGCCCACCATGTAGCCGGTGGTGTTCTGCAGAAACAGCAGCGGCGTGCCCGACTGGTCGCACAGCTGGATGAACTGCGCCGCCTTGGTCGAGCCGTTAGGCTGGATCGGCCCGTTGTTGCCCAGAATGCCGATGCGCCGGCCGTCGATCTGCGCGTGGCCGCAGATCGTGTCGTTGGCGTACGCCGCCTTGAACTCGAGGAAGCGCGAGCCGTCGACCAGCCGCGCGACGATCTCGCGCACGTCGTAGGGCTCGCGGTCGTCGGCCGGCACCAGGCCCATCAGCTCTTCGGCGTCGAAGAGCGGGGGTTCGAAGTCGGTGGACACGGGCGGCACCTCGTCCCACGGCAGCTGGAACATCAGCTCGCGCGTGACGGCAATCGCATGCGCGTCGTTCTCGGTCAGGTATTCGCCGAGACCGGTGACCTCGGCATGGGTGAGCGCACCGCCGAGCTCTTCGTCGGTGGCGTCCTCGCCGATCGCGGCCTTCACCAGCGGCGGGCCGGCCAGGTAGATGCTCGAGCGCCCGCGCACCAGCACCACGTAGTCGCTCAGCCCCGGCAGGTAGGCGCCGCCGGCGGTCGACGAGCCGTGCACCACCGCGATCTGCGGAATGCCCATCGCCGACAGCCGCGCCTGGTTGGCAAAGCTGCGCCCGCCCTCGACGAACATCTCGCTCTGGTACATCAGGTTCGCGCCGCCGCTCTCCACCAGATGGATGAACGGCAGCTTGTTGTCGCGCGCCAGCTCCTGCAGCCGCAGCGCCTTCTTCAAGCCCATCGGCGCGACCGTGCCGCCCTTGATGCCCGAATCGCTGGCACCGATGATCACGCGCTTGCCGGCCACGACACCGATGCCGGCGATCGAGCCGCCACCCATGATCACCTTCTTGCCATCGTCGTCGTGCATGCCCAGGCCGGCCAGCGAGCACAGCGGCAGAAAGCTCGAGCCCCGATCGATCAGCCGCGCCACGCGCTCGCGCGGCGGCAGCTGACCCCGCTCTTCGAACCGCGCGCGCTTGCTCTCGCTCTCGGCCACCACCTTGGCCTCGAGCGCACGCACCTCAGCCAGCCGCTCGTGCATGCGTTTGGCGTTAGCCTCGTAGGCGGCGCTCTTGGTGTTGGGCGTCGTGGGCAGGGGAGGCATTCTTGTCATGACTGGCCTCGCCGCCGCGGGTACCACCCACCGCGCCGCGCGCACCTCACAAAGGACAGCCTCACTTCAAAACCTCAGGCACCTCAGCCCGATGAAACCCGTCAAAGGGAACGGAGCGCTTGTGATCCATCACCGGCATCACAGCACTGCCCAGCGACGCCCCCCCATCGATCTGCACCGTGATGCCCGTGACGAACGCCGCCCCCGGCGACAGCAGGAACACGATCACCGCACTGATCTCGGCCTCGGTGGCCAGCCGCGCCATCGGCACGTGTGCCTTCAGCTTGGGAATCAGCGCACGCATCGCGCCGCCGTAAGTGTCCATGCCACTCGACGCCACCCACCCCGGCGCCACCGCATTCACCCGCACGCCGGCGCTCGCCCACTCGTAGGCCGCCGTCATGGTGAGGTTGCTCATGCCCGAGCGTGCCGCGCCCGAATGCGCCATGCCCGGCATGCCGTTGCGAAAGTCGGCCGTCATGTTGACCACCGCGCCGCCGTGCTGCTGCATGCTCTGGTTGAAGAGCTCGCGCATCATCAAGAAGCCGCCGGTCAGGTTATTGGCGACCACCGCGTCGAAACCTTTCTTGCTGATCGTCTGCATCGGCGCGGGGAACTGCCCGCCCGCGTTGTTGACCAGGCCGTGCACCGGCCCGCACTCGGCCACCACCGAGGCCACGTGGGTCTTCACCGCCTCTTCGTCGCGGATGTCGAAGGCGCGGGTCACGCAGCGCCCGCCGTCGTGCTCGATCTCGCCCGCTACACGCACCAGCTTGTCGACCGAGCGGCCGCTGATGACCACCAACGCCCCCAGCGCCGCCAGCTCGTGCGCCACGCAGCGGCCGATGCCCGAGCCGCCACCGGTGACCCACACCGTCTGGCCGGCAAACAGGCCGGGGTGGAACACACTGCGGTAGCCGGTGGCAGGAGGGGTGGTCGTCATGACGCAGGTCCGCGGCGAGGCAGACGGTGGGCGGTGCGGCAGATTAAGCCGCCACTTGACGTTAACGTCAATCCGCTGCCGCATAGGTGAATACGCGGATGCGGTGGCGCAAGGTGGTGCCTAGCATCGGCCATCCCCCTGAACCACCCGGAGTGCCTTTCGTATGGATCTGCCCACCGCCACCACCCAGCTGCGCAACAAGGTCGGCGCCGACTGCGGCCTGAACGCCACGCTCAAGTTTCACTGCGGCGACGACGGCGTGGTGGTGATCGACGGCGCCTCCACGCCCAACAGCGTGGACAACGCCGACCGCGACACCGACTGCACCATCACGCTCGGCATCGACACGCTGGGCGACCTGATGAGCGGCGAGCTCGACCCCACCACCGCGTTCATGACCGGCCGCATCAAGGTGGCCGGTGACATGAGCATCGCGCTCAAGCTGCAGCGCGTGCTCGGCTGACCCCACGGCGTTGCGGATGGCCGAAACCCTGGTGCGCAAGAAGCCCGCGGCGGCCACCGCCAGCGCCGCCCGGGCCGCCGTCGCCTCGCACCACGAGCCCGAGAACGGCGAGCTGTTCGGCATCGGCGAGCTGTGCGGCGCCTTCGGCATCACGCCGCGTGCGGTGCGCTTCTATGAAGACAAAGGCCTGCTCAAACCCCGCCGCGTGGGCAGCACGCGCGTGTACACGCGCGGTGACCGGGCACGGCTCGCACTGATACTGCGCTCCAAGGCCATCGGCGCAACGCTCTCCGACATCAAGCATTTTTTGGAGCTGTACGGCGCGCATGGCGAGGGCCGCGTGCAGCAGGCCAAGTACGTGCTGGCGCGCACCGACAAGGCGATTGCCGAGCTGGAAGCCAAGCGCGCGCACATCGACGCCACGCTGGCCGAGCTGCGGGTCATCAACGAGGCGGTCCGGCAAACCTTGGGGAGCAAAGCATGATCGAGAACTTCCCGAGCACCTGGATCAGCGACGAGCACCGCATGCTCGCCGACAGCGCGGCGCGCTTCTTTCGCGAGCGCTGGGTGCCGCAGGCCGCGGCCTGGCGCGAGGCCGGGATCATGCCGCTGGCCACCTGGCGCGAGGCCGGCGAACAGGGGCTGCTGTGCACCAGCACGCCGGCCGACTACGGCGGCGCGGGCGGCGACTTCGGCCACGACGCGGTGATCTTCATGGCTGCCACGCGCGCCGTGCTCGGCGGCTACGGCGGCGGGCTGCATTCGGCGATCGTCGCGCCGTACTTCTTTCACTGCGGCACCGAAGAGCAAAAGCGCCGCTGGCTGCCCAGGATGGTGACCGGCGAGCTGGTGGGCGCGATTGCGATGACCGAGCCCGGCACCGGCAGCGACCTGCAGGCCGTGCGCACCAGCGCGGTCCGCGACGGTGGCGAGTACGTGATCAACGGCTCCAAGACCTTCATCACCAACGGGCAGAACGCGAACCTCATCATCGTGGTCTGCAAGACCGACCGCGCGCTCGGCGCCAAGGGCACCTCGCTGCTGGTGGTGGAGACCGACACTTCGGCCGGCCGCGACTCCGCGCCGGGCTTCCGCCGCGGCAGGCGGCTCGACAAGGTGGGCCTGAAGGCGCAGGACACGTCGGAGCTCTTCTTCGACGGCGTGCGCGTGCCCGCGGAAAACCTGATCGGCGAGCGCGAAGGCCAGGGCTTCATCCAGCTGATGCAGCAGCTGCCGCAGGAGCGGCTGATCATCGCCGCGCAGGGCGTGGCCGCGATGGAGCGCGCGCTGGAAGACACGCTCGCCTATGTGAAGGAGCGCAAGGCCTTCGGCAAGGCGATCTGGGAGTTCCAGAACACCCGCTTCAAGCTCGCCGAGGTGCAGGCCACGGTGCTGGCCACCCGCGCCTTCGTCGACGCCTGCATGGTGGCGCACCTGAAGGGCGAGCTCGACGCCGCCCGCGCCGCGCTGGCCAAGGCCTGGGTGAGCGAGCAGCAGGGCAAGGTGATGGACGAGTGCCTGCAGCTCTTTGGCGGCTACGGGTACATGATGGAGTACCCGATCGCCGAACTCTTTGTCGACGCCCGGGTGCAGCGCATCTACGGCGGCACCAACGAGATCATGAAGGAACTCGCGTCGCGGTCCATGTGACACCCATGTGACCCGTCGCGCGCAACAGGAGCAAACCATGTCCGACGCATTCATCTACGACCACTTGCGCACCCCGCGCGGCAAGGGCAAGAAAGACGGCGCGCTGCACCAGGCCGCCCCCGTGTGGCTGCTGCGCACGCTGCTCAAGGAGATGGAGCGCCGCAATGCGCTCGACACCGCGCTGGTCGACGACGTGGTGCTCGGCTGCGTGACGCCGGTGGGCGAGCAGGGCGCCGACATCGCGCGCACCGCGGTGCTCGACGCCGAGTGGGCGCAGACGTGCGCCGGTGTCACCCAAAGCCGCTTCTGCGCCAGCGGCCTCGAAAGCGTGAACCTCGCCGCCGCCAAAGTGAAGAGCGGGTGGGAGGATCTGGTGGTGGCCGGCGGCGTGGAGAGCATGAGCCGCTGGGCCATGGGCAGCGACGGCGGCGCCTGGGTGATGGACCCGCGCATCAACGCCAAGACCGGCTTCGTGCCGCAGGGCATCGGCGCCGACCTGATCGCCACCATGGAAGGCTGGAGCCGCACGGATGTGGACACCTTTGCGCTCACCAGCCACAAGCGCGCCGCCGCCGCACGCGCCGAAGGCCGCTTTGCGAAGAGCGTGGTGCCGGTGAAAGACATCGCCGGCCTCATGCTGCTGGACCGCGACGAAACCATCCGCGAGAGCGCGAGCCTCGAGGCGATGGCCAAGCTGGACCCCAGCTTCGCCATGCTCGGCCAGATGGGCTTCGACGCCACCGCGCTGCGCAAGTACACCACCGTGGAGAAGATCACCCACGTGCACCACGCCGGCAACTCGAGCGGCATCGTCGACGGCGCGGCGCTCATGTTGGTGGGCAGTGCCGACGGCGGCAAGAAGGCGGGCCTGAAACCCCGCGCCCGCATCCGCGCCGGCGCGGTGATCGGCAGCGAGCCCACCATCATGCTCGACGGCCCCGCCGCCGCCGCGCGCAAGGCGCTGGCCAAGGCCGGCATGCAGCCCAAGGACATCGACCTCTTCGAGATCAACGAGGCCTTTGCCGTGGTGCCCATGCAGACGGCGCGGCGCCTGGGCGTGGAGCTCGACCGCGTGAACGTGAACGGCGGCTCCATCGCGATGGGCCACCCGCTGGGCGCCACGGGCTGCATCATCCTGGGCACGCTGCTCGACGAGCTGGAGCGCCGCAATCTCAGCACCGGCCTCGCCACGCTGTGCGTGGGCGGCGGCATGGGCATCGCCACCATCATCGAGCGGGTGTGAACATCATGAGCAACGCAGTGACTCTCGAACTCGGCAGCGACGGCATCCTCGTCGCCACGATGGACCTGCCCGGCCGCCCGATGAACGTGGTGGGCGACACGCTGATGGAAGGCATCAACACGGCCGTCGACAAGCTCGCCGATGCCAACGTGAAAGGCATGATCCTCACCAGCGGCAAGGCCGACTTCTGCGCCGGCGGCGACCTCGACCGCATGAGCAAGTGGACGAAGCCGGAGGAGCCGTTCGAAGGCTCGATGGCCATGAAGGCCGTGCTGCGCAAGATGGAGCTGCAGGGCAAGCCGGTGGTGGCCGCCATCAACGGCCACGCGCTGGGCGGCGGGCTGGAGATCGCGCTCGCTTGCCACGCGCGCATCGCCATCGACAGCCCGAAACTCAAGCTCGGCCAGCCCGAGGTAAAGCTGGGCCTGCTGCCCGGCGGCGGCGGCACGCAGCGGCTGCTGCGCCTGGTGGGCCTGCAGCAGGCGATGCAGATCTGCGCCGAGGGCAACGACATCGCGCCCGCCAAGGCTAAAGACATGGGCATCGTCACCGAGCTCGCCAAGGACCGCGACGACATGCTGGCCAAGGCCCGCGCCTGGATCGCCGCCAACCCGAAGGCCAAGGCGCCGTGGGACCAACCGAAGTTCAAGATCCCCGGCGGCGACAGCCGCTCGCCCGGTGTGGTGCAGATGCTGGCCATCGCCCCCAGCATCGCCAGCGCCAAGACCTACGGCAACTACCCCGCGGTGCGGCACATCATGAGCTGCCTGTTCGAAGGCGGCTTGCTCGACTTCGACTCCGCCTGCATGGTGGAGAGCCGCTACTTCGCCGCCTGCGTGATGAGCCCCGAGGCGAGGAACATGATCGGCACGCTGTGGTACCAGCTCAATGCCATCAAGAAGGGCGCGTCGCGCCCCAGCGCGCCGGCCAAGAGCACGGTGAAGAAGCTCGGCATCCTCGGCGCCGGCATGATGGGCGGCGGCATCGCCTATGTGTCGGCCAAGGTGGGCATAGCCGTGGTGCTGCTCGACACCACGCAAGAAGCGGCCGACAAAGGCAAGGCCTACTCGCAGGGCCTGCTCGACAAGGCGATCAAGAAGGGCCGCAGCACCACCGAGAAGCGCGACGCGCTGCTGGGCAAGATCAAAGCCACCACGAGCTACGACGACCTGCAAGGCTGCGACTTGGTGATCGAAGCCGTGTTCGAAGACCGCGCCATCAAGGCCGACGTGACCGCCAAGGCCGAGAAGCAGATCGCGGCGTCAGCCACGTTCGCCAGCAACACCAGCACGCTGCCGATCACCGGCCTGGCCAAGGCGAGCGCGAGGCCGAAGAACTTTATCGGCCTGCACTTCTTTAGCCCGGTGGACAAGATGCCGCTGGTGGAGATCATCGTCGGCAAGGACACCAGCGACGACACGCTCGCCAAGGGCTTTGACTACGTGCTGCAGATCGGCAAGACGCCGATCGTGGTGAACGACAGCCGCGGCTTCTACACCAGCCGCGTGTTCGGCACCTACATCACCGAAGGCATCGCGATGCTCAAGGAAGGCGTGCACCCGCGCAGCATCGAGGTGGCGGGCCTGCAGGCCGGCATGCCGATGCCGCCGCTGGCGCTGCAAGACGAGGTCAGCCTCTCTTTAAGCCTGCACGTGCAGGAGCAGACGCGCAAAGACCTGGCGGCCGAGGGCAAGACGTGGCCCGAGCACCCGGGCTCGAGCGTGGTGCGCCAGATGTGCGAGATCGGCCGCATCGGCAAGAAGGCCGGCAAGGGCTTCTACGACTGGGGACAGGGCGACGACGGAAAGGGCAAACAACTGTGGCCGGAGCTGACCAAGATGTACCCGCCCAAGCCCGAGCAACCCGAGCAGCGCGAACTGATCGACCGCCTGATGTTTGCCCAGGCCAACGAGGCCGCGCGCTGCTACGAAGAGAAAGTGCTGCGCTCGGTGGCCGACGGCAACATCGGCTCGATTTTCGGCTGGGGGTTCGCGCCGTTCCAGGGCGGGGCGCTGCAGTTCATCAACGCGTATGGGCCCAAGAAGTTTGTGGGGCGGGCGCGGGAGCTGGCGAAGAAGTACGGGGCGAGGTTCGAGCCGGCGGGGGTGGTGGTGAAGATGGCGGAGGAGGCCAAAGGGTTCGCGGACTGAGCGCGTTGCCATGGTGGACACAGCGTACTCAGACGGAGTTGGGTCTCTCTACCACTGGCAGCGATTTGACGAGGCCCGTCTAAGTGCGCTCTTGCAGACCGGAAGGCTTTACTGCTCCAGCCCCAAAGCCTTCAATGACCCGTGGGACTGCAAGCCGCACTTCAATTCCCAGGTACTTGAGGATCCTGCTGAGAACGCAAGGCATGTTGCGTGGGCGGTCGATGTTTGTAGACGGAAGACAAGGATGTCCGAAGAGGACATCGATCGAATGCGCAACTCGCTTGGGGCTGACAGAACCAAGGCGGCTCAGCTACTGACAGAAATGTCTGAGGCAATCGGACCGGAGATCGACCGGAGGTATCGCGTCTACTGCCTCGGCCCCGACGTGGGCAATTTGTTGATGTGGTCTCACTATGCCCAGGACCACAAGGGAATCGCTCTCGAGTTCAGTGTTGCAAACGACGTCGTCTGTGGAGCGCTGCGATGTCAGTATCTGGGCGCATTTCCCCTGATGAGGGTCTATGAGAGCTCCATCGAAGGGCACCTGCAAATACTTCTTGCGAAGAGCTCGGTTTGGTTTTATGAACGCGAGTACCGGTTGATTGCACAGGAGCGGTCTGCCGCAATTGAAGGCGCCGCGACACTCATGACCGATGACAGCATGCTGCACCTGCCGCAGGGCGCGCTGACTGCGGTGGTGGCAGGATGTCAGTGCGACTTCAACGCGGTTCGATCTGTGGTGCATAGGTACGCGCCAGCGTTAGCCGTCAAGCGGGCCATTCGGATACCAAACCAGTACGCGGTTTCAATCGAAGCTTGATCCGTCGGATGCGAGTCGCCTGCGGGGGCGAGCACTACTATCTAGCGTGACTATGTGCGTGCGTTAGAGTTGTGGCCGTCGATCAAGTGACGAGGAGGCCAGACAGTGAACGCCGAAATCCCCTATCTCACCGCCACGGGCAATCTTCCCAAAATTCTCGATGCGGTCCAGAAGGCTGGAGCGCCCGCAACCTTCAATGTTGACTTCCTAAAGGACTTGGGATTCACAAGTTCGCAGGACCGACCAACCCCAAAGCTCTTCAAGTACCTTGGTCTACTCGACGGCAGCGGGCATCCGCAAGCTGCGTACCGCGAGTTCATGGACAGTGCTAAGGCCAAGAAGGTGCTCGCAACTCGCATACGGGCTGCGTTCGACGATCTATTCTTGGCTGACAAGAATGCCCATCAGAAGTCGGCTGAGCAGTTGAAGGGGTGGTTTAGGACGAAGACCGGTGCAAGCGACTCCGTAGCCGACAAGATCGCTCGAACCTTTAAGGCTCTCGCGACATATGCTGACTTCAATGCACCGACAGAGGAACGGGCTGCGGCGCCAGCAACGCCTGACGATCAATCAAGAGGAGAGAGCGAGAGGGGTCGTGTTGAGGTCGACTCCACTGCATCGGGCGGCCGATCCGGTCAAACCGGTGCTTCGAAGTCACATATCGGCCTGGTCTACCGCTTTGAGATTCATCTACCGGATACGCAGAACGTGGATACCTTTCGAGCGATCTTTCGCGCCCTCCGCGAGGAGCTCATGTGAGACGCGAACTTTCTGAGTTCATGTTCAGAGGGTTACTAGCGAAGCATGCGCTGAGGGACATGGAAGCGATCGGTCAACTCAGGCGCCCTGAGGGAACGGCCGCTGAGCAAATCGATGTTGACATGCTCGCTTCTGTTTCAGAGGCCATCCGAGCGAGCAGTCTGTATATGCAGCGGGCATACCGCCTCCTGTTTGTGCTAGAGAACGTCGTTCGGGAGTTCGTTCAGGAGGTCTTGTCTGAGAAGGACGGTGCGGATTGGTTTGAGAAGCGCGCGAGCGTCCCAGTCAAGAAGAAGGTCGCGGATCGCAAGGAGAAGGAGCAACGCAACCAGTGGCACACAGGCCGCAACAGCCATCCGGTCAACTATGTCGACTTCGGCGATCTGGCCCTTCTCATTCAGGCGCACTGGGAAGAGTTCAAGGACTTGCTGCCGTCACAGGCGTGGGCGGTGAGTAGGTTAAGTGACGCTGAGCGCTCTCGGAACGTAATCGCGCATACGAACGTGCTGAGTGATGAGGAGGTGACGCGACTGGAGATGACCGTCGCGGATTGGGTGAAGCAGATCGGCTAGCGGCCGCGCGACGTAGATGCGCCAATGTATTAGGCGGAATGAGTGTCGGTAGGCGGATGCATTGCGGTCCAGAATGGAATGGAAACGACGTCGTGTTGAGGGCTGCGCACCTTGCCAATGTGGCGAGGCGATCCGTCGTGGTTTAGAAATACGTCACCAATCAGTGTGAACAGAGCGTCCTCGAGAAATGTGTTTACAAGACGGAGGAGGTCGATCATTTGATCGAGCAGTGGTACGACAGCATCGGCGACCTTGGGCAGGCCGTATTGGCTGAACATCCATGCCTGCGCAATTGTGTCCGAGGCATCGTAGAAGGTGTTGCCCGACTGCTTTCCAAGATAGACGTAGTCATCCTCCCAAGAGTCGTTGGGCGCCACAAGTGAAGCCCAATCTTGAAATGCCGGGTAGTGAAATCCCATGCCGTTGCGCAAGGGGGAGAGCCATGGCGCGTCATTGACTGCTTGGTTCAAGGCCCGTAGCCGTTCTCGGCCGTTCGCTAGCTTGGGTAGCACCAAGTTCTGCAACATCGATGCGACTGACTTGTTCTGGCGGATGGTTTGGGTCGCCTCCCAGATCTTCCCGCAAGCGAGACGAAAGAGGAGCATCGCCTGCGCGTGTTCGGGTCGTAGGCGTGCTGCTCGATGGTCGTCATGCTTGGGGAAAGAGAAGCCGACAAGCTTTTGAAGACTCATAAGTTCGTTGAAGATGTGGCCGAGCAGGTAATAGGAGAACCGGTCCTGGTCGGAGAGCTGCTTTACGGATTCAAGTGATATCCGAAGTTCGTACATGTCGACAGATTGACTGCTCATAGTCTCCTCACGCCATTCGCCATCGCTGATGGACCAGGACATGGTACGGCTGGCACAGTGCTCGGCGGACACGCAAACGCCATATTCAACCCCCCATCGCCACTAACTAGTATCAGGAGTTCTTGATGACCACCATCGCCTTCCTCGGCACCGGCCTCATGGGCACGGGCTTCATCCGCCACGCGCGCGCCAAGGGCCTCACCGTGCGCGCCTGGAACCGCAGCGCGGCCAAGGCGCAGGCGCTGGCCGCGGGTGACGCGGGCGTCACCGCCTGCGCCACCGTGGCCGAGGCCGTGCGCGGCGCCGAGCGCATTCACCTGTCGCTGAGTGACGACGCCTCGGTCGACGCCGTGCTCGATCCGCTGGCCAGCAGCGGCGCGCTGCCGGCCGGCACGTGGGTGGTGGACCACACCACCACCGCCGTGCGCCCCACCGCCGAGCGCGCGGCGCGCTGGCACGCGCGGGGCGTGCGCTTCGTGCACGCGCCGGTGTTCATGGCGCCGGCCAACTGTGCCGAGGGCACCGGCCTGATGCTGATCTCGGGCGACCTCGCGCACCGTGAGCGCGCCGGGCCGCTCCCAAGCGCGAACACCGGAGTGCGCAGCACGGAGGTCGTCGATCCGGCGCTGCAGGGCGCGCTGCAGGCCATGACGGGCACGCTGCTCTACCTGGGCCCGCAGCCCGAGCGCGCGGCGGCGTTCAAGCTCTTCGGCAACCTCACGCTGCTGAGCATCCTGGGCATCCTGGGCGACG
>CALMQI010000389.1 GCA_937871935.1 uncultured Burkholderiales bacterium | reverse complement strand
CGGACCGCAGACAAGGTACCGCGTACCTGCGGGCCGGGCCTGGTGGCGTGCCGTTGACGGTCCGGTTGAAATATCTGCTAGGCCTCAGTTTCTCTCCGGTCAGTTAGTTACCGTCGAGGACAAGGATACGACTCTAGGTACTCCATCAATCCGTTCGGCAACGACGATAACAAGCTCGTACGGCGCATGTCTAATGCGCGCTGCCCCAACCCAAAGAACAGATCCATCTTCTCGACGCGTCGTCCAGGTAGCGATGGGCAAACCCGAGGCGTCGAGTGGGAGTAGTGCGTCACCTAGCTGTGGATACGGTTGGTCGCCTTGCTCGATGACAGTCGGGACGCCTTGTAAGGGGCGGACAATCAGGTTGTGATCACCCTCGAGGGACTGTTGAATGAGTCCATGGTCCCGTACGCGCCAGAATCTGAGCTGCACTTCGGCGCTGAACTGCGCAATCTGCCGGGCCTCTCCGCTGCCCAGATTGTCCCGATATGCGTTTAGCGCAAAGAACTCCTTCACGACCGATGTGATGTCGTTGCTAGTCATCCAGCGATGGAAGAACGCTCTCATGAATGCAGCTTCCGGCGAATTTGGAAGTGCCCCTTCGTTACTCTTGCGGATCGGTGACAGCGAGGCCGACGAGTAGTCGCTTGGCTCGTGACCTGCCTTGGTGTTCCCGTCGGGAACGCTGGTGGCATACAGAAATGCGACGTTCGAAAAATTACGTTCTTTGAACCAAGCTGCCTTAGCGGCCTTGGTATTCAACTGCACCAACGTGAATACTTCGGCGGAGATCGAGTTGAACTGGCGTTGGCAAGTAGTTGAATAGAGCTTCTTTCGACTCTCGCATAGAGCGGAATAGGTGGCTTCAGCCATTCTTAGAGCGTCGCCTGAGTATCGATGCGCGATATCAGCTTGATGACTCCGCCAGCCACCCCGCTTCTCAGGGTGCCCCCAGGACAGTTTCCTGTCGCATGCGGGTGAGAGTGGTGAGTCGGGGATCCCTTGGTGGGACCACGAGTCCTGTAGCGGGTGCAGAGCTTGTCCTAGCGCATTCAGGTTCTCTTCTTCGGACTTGGCGGGTACCGCCAGTACTCGCTGATATGCGCTCCGCGCTGCGTCGCTGCCTGGATCCACCTTCCGATCTGCCGGCTCGCTAGGTACTGGTGCCTCACTAGGGAAATGGATCTTCCGAACTTCGCGCGAAACAATTGGATCGCGGCCGTAGCAGGCTGAATGCTTCACGAGTGAGATCGCAGACAGCTCACTGTGATCGTAGTCGACGTTGGCCTTGGCGATCAAGTGCGCCTGAGACTCAGAGTACCCAGCCTTCTGCGCCAGCCACTTTGTTAGGCCGAAGTGAATGTCGTCCTCATATGCATGGGAAGCATTGATGCAAACAACTGGGAGCAGGCCGAGCCAAAGGCGAATCGATGACATAAGCTCTCCACTGTGAAGGTCAATTCTGAGGCCTAACGTTTGAGTTCACCCGCGGGCGAAGGCTGGCGAAGCCAGCCGTAGCACGTCGGGTGCAACGATGGGTTAGCCCGCATCCTGCGCAAGCTTGTTTTCAAGGTACTCCATGAACTCTCTCAGCTCAAGCGAGTTCCACTGCGCTTGAACGTCTTGACCGACGCGATCAAAGTCGCGGAACACGCTGCGAAAGGGTTGATCACTCACGTCAAAGTTGATCGAGTCAGCATAGCCAGACAGGCGTGCTGTGTATTCGGCAAAGAACTGGTCGCGAGGATCGAGCGTAACGACGTATCGCGACCGTAGGTACGTGTTCCCATGCAGACAGAGAAGCTGAGGTGACGAGATTGAGCACTCAATCAAGTGAATGAACGCTTTGTCGAATTGCTTGGCACCTTCACTACGCTGGATTGACCAACGATCCGAGAGCTCACCCACCAGAGGCGGTCTCGGATCGACGATCTCATCGACATCGCAGAACCACTTGGTCGGGTCGTAGTCGGCCCAAGTGGCAACACGAATGGGGGCGCCGGGCTTGAGCGAGAACGCCTTCTGCTCAGTAGTCTGAACCGTTCCGTCCCAGTTCTGGTAGTTCATGACACGGACAGTCCCGTCGGCAAGCTCAAGAATGAGCTTGTTCGGCTCCTTGCGAGCACGGCGAAAGACGGCGGTGTTCCACTTCAGCGGACCGGAAACGTGGGACATTGAAGCTCGTATGGTTGCTGCTGGTGTCCGTGGAGAGCGCTGTTCGGGAACATATGGCTGCGGGCTAACGTTGGAGTTCCCCCGCCTGCGAAAGCGGGCGAGGCCCGCTGTAGCAGGCCGGGTGCAACGACGGGTTAGCCCGCAGGCTCGCTGTTGCTTGCATTGGGCGCCGTTCGACTGAGGTAGGCCTGGACAGATTCCACGTAAGTAAGACCAAGGGACCAAAGCGTAATGATCGTGCTGTAGAGATCGAATGCGGTAAGCGAGACTTCCTCTGCCAATGCGAACGATCGACTGTGGTCTACAAACTGCATCTGAACAACAGACTCTTCCGTGATCAAAATCCCTGGCCTATCGAGAAGAGTCTCGGACCCGGACTCTTTGCCTTTGGCGATGAGGCGTGTGGTTCGCCACTGGACGGCGAGCTGATTGTTTGGATCGACATCCTGTGGTCCAACGATCCCGAGCCGGTGCACTATGCACGTGCGAAGGCGATTTAGCGAGAGCGCATGTGCGGCCCACGGAGACACCACACCGAATGAGCGTTCAAGCTCGGCGAGCTTGTTCGGGAAGTGCAGCTTGTGGTAACGCTGAGGTTGGATGTGCAGGGCATGGTTCAACTCGCTACCTTTGGCGTGGCCGACGCCTGCAAGCTTCGCGACATTGCAGATGGACAAGCAGTCGTCGAGGAAGATGCCGGTTGACTCAATGGCGTCCCGCATGAACGCTGACTGCAGCCACCTGTGGGCTGCCGTTTTGGCTTCCTGAAACGGCAGCTCGGCACCCGCGGCCGGGCTGAAGGACAGAAAGACCCGGGTTTCCGCGACGTTCGCCTCGGTGACGTGCTCGAGCGAAGCCTCCAGCAAACGAAGCACATCAAGCTGACGCTGCAACCGGCGCAGGTGCTGAGCGGACAACGCAGGTAGGTTGACATGAAGCTGCACCGTCGGGTCAGACACTGGGGGTCCCTGCGGGCTAACGCTAAGTGGACAGAACGGCATCATGTCCAGCTCTGGCGACAAGCTGCCAAAGCTGGACAGAACTGCCTGAGAGTGGATGGCGAATACTGTGCACGTGTGGCCGCGTGCCGCCTCGGGCCCAGCCATGCGGCGCGCTGGCGCATGGGGCAACCCACGTTCGCCAAGATCAATGCGTAGGCCAAGCCGGCCAGCCCTTTCTCCCCCACCCGCTGGCAATGTGGCCCGTGCGGGTGCCCTCCGTCAAGCCCCGGCCGCTGCGCGCAAGTCGTTCCCAGTACGGTCGTGTCCGGCTGCGGCCTTCTACCGCCCCCCCACCACCGCCGTCGCCTCCAGCTCGATCTTCCCCGGGCTGTCCAGCAGGTCGGCCACGAAGATCATGCTCATGCACGGAAAGTGCTTGCCCATGCGCCGTTTCCAGATGGCGCCCAGCTCGGCGCGCGCGGCCAGGTAGGCCGGCTTGTCGCAGCAATAGGCGGTGATGCGGCAGATGTCGGTGGGCTTGCCGCCGGCCTCGGCCAGCACGGCCAGCACGTTGGCGAGCGCCAGGTCGAACTGCGGCGCGATCTGCTCGCTGTGGAACTTTTGCTTTTCGTCCCAGCCCACCTGGCCGGCGATGAAGACGATGCGGCCGCCTTCCACCGCAATGCCGTTGCTGTAGCCGATGGGCTTGTCCCAGCCCGCGGGGTGCAGGATCTGCATGGTGTCGGTCTCGATCTTTCAGTCCACGTAACGCGGGGGGTCGGGGTCGTTGGCCCACTGCGCGTCGGGCTTGGGCGTCTTGGCAATCCAGGCCAGCACCAGCGCCACGTGCTCGGCCTCTTCGTCGCGCAGCTCGAGTGCCGCCTTGCGCACCGACTCGGTGGTCGCCACCAGCGCCAGCTGGTCGAAGAACTCGCGTGCGCGCTCTTCGGCGGCCAGCGCCAGCTGCAGCGCATGCCACGGGTGCATCAGGTAATGCACCTCGTCGTGGGGCACGCTCTCGGGTGGCTCCATCGCGGGCCAGGCGCCGGTGGGCACGCCGGGCACCTCCACCCAGTTCATCTCCTGCATGATCTGCTCGGCGTGCTTGGCCTCATAGCCGGCCATGGTGCGAAACATCTGCGCCACGTCGCGGTTGTTGTGGATCTCCATCGCGTCGGCCAGGTCGTTGTAGCGCTGCGCGGCCTCGCGCTCCATCACCAGCGCCTGGGCCATGAACTCCTCGAGCGTCTGCGGTGTCTTGGTGTCGGTCTTCGTGGTTGGTTGGCTCACAGCTGGAACTCCCTTTCGAGCTGGTGCACCGTGTCGGCGCTGTGGTCGTTGCGCTTCACGGTGGGGTATGGCGTGCGGCTGCCGGCGTAGAGCACGCCGATGTTGAAGCCGTCGTCGGTCATGATGCGGCGCGCGGCACGCGCAGCGTCGTCGGTGGCGTCCACCGCGGCCCGGTGCACGTGGTTCTTCCACTCGCGCTGCTCGGGCCGAAAGGTCACGCACGGGCTCAGGATCTCGATGAACGAGAAGCCCGGGTGCCGCATGCCCTGCGCGATGATCTCGGCGGTGCCGTTCGGGTCGCCGGCAAAGGCACGCGCCACGAAGTTGGCGCCCGAGGCCAGTGCAATCACCAGCGGGTGGAACGAGCGCACCCCCGTGCCGCCGGGCGAGAGCTTGTTGTCCCAGTCGGGCTCGGTGGTCGGCGAGGCCTGGCCTTTCGTCATGCCGTACACGTGGTTGTCCATCACGATGTAGGTGAGGTCCACGTTGCGCCGGCAGGCGTGCAGAAAGTGGTTGCCGCCAATCGAGTAGCCGTCGCCGTCGCCGCCGGCCACCAGCACGGTGAGGTCGGGGCGCGCCACTTTCAGGCCCGTGGCGGCGGCCAGCGACCGGCCGTGAACGCCGTGAAAGCCGTAGCAGCTGGTGTAGGCCGGTATGCGGCTGCTGCAGCCGATGCCCGACACCACCGCCACCTCGTGCGGCGGCTTGCCGTAGAGCGCGAGCGCCTTGACCACCGCGTTCAGCACGGTGTAGTCGCCGCAGCCCGGGCACCAGATGGGTTTGGTGCCGCTCTTGAAGTTGCCCGCGGTGAGCGGCACCGGTTGCGTCATGTCGTTCATGCGATCTCCTTCGCCCGCAGCGCGTCGGCCTGCTCGGCGATCCAGCTCACCAGCTCGCCCGGGCGCAGCGGCAACGGGCCGGGTTTGTGAAACGTGCGCGGCCTGCCCGGCAGGTCGAGCATCGCGCGCAGGTAGCGGTAGAGCTGCGCGCCGTGGTTCTGCTCGACCACCAGCACCTGCTGCACACCCCGCAGCGCCTGCTCGAAGAGATGCGGCTGCACGGGCGCCAGCAGCCGCAGCACGATGAGCTTGACGCTCTGCCCCTGCGCGGCCAGGCGCTGCACGGCCTCGCGCACCGGGCCGGATGAGGAGCCAAAGGTGATGACGGCCACCGTGCCCTCGCCCTCCACGTCGGCCCAGCGGGTGCCGTAGTCGTACTGCACCAGCTTGCGTTCGCGCTTGTCGAGCTGCACGCGGTGGTCCTTGGCCTGGCTGCTGGGCACGCCGACCTCGGTGTGCTCCAGCCCGTCGGCGGTGTAGGTGATGCCCGGCGCGCCGGGTATCGCCATCGGGCTCACGCCGCTGGGTGTGTCGCGATAGCGCTTGTAGTCGGCCGTGTGGGCCTCGGCCACCAGGCGGCGGCCTACGGTGGCGTCGTCACGCGGCGGCGGGTCGATGATGGCGCGCGACTGGCCCATGAACTGGTCGCTCAGCACGATGGCTGCCGTCTGCAGGCTCTCGGCCAGCTGCACGGCCCATTGCGTGGTGGCCAGGCAGTCGCCGATGCTGCTGGGTGCCACCACGATGCGCGGCGCGTCGCCGTGCAGGCCGCTCACCGCGTAGCTCAGGTCGCTCTGCTCGCTCTTGGCGGGGATGCCGGTGGAAGGGCCCCCACGCATCACGTCGACCACCACGATCGGCACCTCGGCGGTGATGGCCAGGCCGATCGCCTCGGTCATCAGCGACAGGCCCGGCCCGGCGGTGGCGGTGAGCGACGGCACGCCGCCGAAGCTGGCGCCGATGATCATGTTCACCGAGGCCAGCTCGTCCTCGGCCTGCAGCAGCGAGCCGCCCACCTTGACGAGCGCGGGCGCCATCCACTCCAGCAGCTCGGTGGCCGGCGTGATGGGGTAGGCCGCCACGAAGCGGATGCCGCCGCGCACGGCGCCGAAGCCCGCCGCCTCGTTGCCGCTGATGAGCCAGCGTTTGGTGCTGGCGCCGCCGGTGGCCGGCGGGGCGAGCGCGGTGCGGGGCGCAAAGTCCTTGGCCAGCTCGATGCCGCGGCGCAGCGCGGCCAGGTTGGGTTGCAGCGTCTCGGCGCTGCGTTTCCACGATTCGGTGAGCGCCGCCTCCAGCGCGGCCGTCGGCAGCCCCGCCCACGCGCCGGCCAGGCCGAGCGCGAGCATGTTGATCCAGCTGCCGGGCATGCTCTTGGCCAGCTTCTTCAGCGGCAGCACGGCGGCGCGCGCGGCCTGGGCCTTGAAGACCTCGGGCGCCTCGCCTTCGTCGGCGTCGCCGATCAGCAGCGCGCCGGCCCGCAAGGGGATCTCGTCGGCAAAGCGGTGCATGTTCTGCCAGTCGAGCGCGAGCAGCAGGTCGAAGCCGTCGTCGAGCGACTGCATCGGCGCCGGCGACAGGCGGATCAACGCCGCCGCCTCACCGCCGCGAATCTGCGGGCCGCTGGTGCGCACCATCAGGCCATACAGGCCGGCCTTGGCGGCGGCGTCGAGCAGCAGGGTGCCGGCGGTCATGACGCCGCTGCCGCCGCTGCCGGCCAGTGCGATGGAAAGCCCGGCGCCGGGCGCGGATGGGGTTGGAACGGCTGCAGCCATGGCGCTGTCGTCTCCTCAGTCTTGGTGTGTGGACGAGAGTGAAGCGGCAGCGACGCCGATTGCATCTGATGCAGATCAAAGAAACCGCGGCTCGAGCGACCAAAATGCGGCCAAAGGGGTATTTCGGTACTGCAATACCACAATAGCCGATCCACCCATGAAAACCCGCGGTCCGCCTCCGGCCCGCGCCCCACAGGAGACCGCATGAACGCACGCCCCGCCCCGAAGCCGATGCGCGACTTCAAGAACCACGACATCGTGGACGACACGTCCAAGCCCGGTGTGCGCTACGAGAAGCGCCCTGCCCGGCTGCCCAATGGCCAGGTGGCCGAGGGCCTGTACAACGCGTGGATCACGCTCGACAACCCGAGCCAGTACAACAGCTACACGACCGACATGGTGAAGGGCGTGATCCTCGCCATGCGCGCGGCCAGCAACGCCCGCGACGTGAGCTGCGTGGTCTTCACCGGCGCCGGCGACAAGGCCTTCTGCACCGGCGGCAACACCAAGGAGTACGCCGAGTACTACGCCGGCCACCCGCAGGAGTACCGCCAGTACATGCGCTTGTTCAACGACATGGTGAGCGCCATCCTCGCCTGCGACAAGCCGGTGATCTGCCGCGTCAACGGCATGCGCATCGGCGGCGGGCAAGAGATCGGCATGGCGTGCGACTTCTCGGTGTCGAGCGACCTGGCGCGTTATGGCCAGGCCGGCCCCAAGCACGGCAGCGCCCCGATCGGCGGCGCGACCGACTTTCTGCCCGTGGCCGTGGGTGCCGAGCGCGCGATGGCGGCGTGCGTGCTGTGCGAGCCGTTCTCGGCGCACAAGGCCTACCAGATGGGCATCCTGACTGACGTGGTGCCGGCGCTCAAGGTCGACGGCAAGTTCGTCGCCAACCCGCTGGTCGAGACGCAGCGCCAGTTCGACGAATACGGCCGCAACGCCTACGGCGAGCCCAAGACCGGCGCCGCGCTCGACGAAGGCAAGGCGCTGATGAAGCGCGGCACGGTGGACCTGTCGATGCTCGACGCACGCGTCGAGGAGCTGTGCGCCAAGATCCTGCTGACCTTCCCCGACTGCACGACCAAGACGCTCGAAGAGCTGCGCAAGCCCAAGCTCGAAGCGTGGAACCGCAACAAGGAAGACGCCCGCGCCTGGCTGGCACTGAACATGATGACCGAGGCGCGCTCGGGCTTCACCGCGTTCAACGACGGGCCGAAGGACGATCGCGAAGTCGACTTCGTGCTGCTGCGGCAGAAGCTCGCCGCGGGGCAGAGCTGGGTGGGTTCGCTGCACGACGAGATCCAACCTGCCAAGGCCAAGGGCTGAGCCGATGGCTCCGCTGAAAGACTGGGTCGAGCTCGACGGCTCGCTGCTGCGGCTGCGCCTGGCGCGGCCCAAGGCCAACATCGTCGACGCCGAGATGATCGCCGCGCTGCACGGCGCGCTGGTGGCCTATGCCTCGCAGCCCACGCTGCGCGGCGTGCTGCTCGACCACGAAGGCCCGCATTTCAGCTTCGGCGCCAGCGTCGAGGAGCACCTGCCCGCCAGCTGCGCGCAGATGCTCGCGTCGCTGCACACGCTGATCGTCGCGATGGTGGAGTTTCCGGTGCCGATCCTCACGGCCGTGCGCGGGCAGTGCCTGGGCGGCGGGCTGGAGGTGGCGCTCGCCGGCGGGCCGATCTTTGCCGCGCCTGATGCACAGTTCGCGCAGCCGGAGATGAAGCTCGGCGTCTTTGCGCCGGCAGCGTCGGTGCTGCTGCCCTATCGCGTGAACCAGCCCGCGGCCGAAGACCTGCTGTTCTCGGGCCGCTCGATCGCCGCACCCGCGGCGCTGGCGATCGGCCTGGTGCACACGGTGGCCGACGACCCCGAGATCGCGGCGCTCGCGTACTTTCAGGCGCACCTGGCCGACAAGAGCGCAGCGGCGCTGGCCTGTGCCATGACCGCCGTGCGCGCCCCGATGCGCCTGCAGGTGCGCCAGCGCCTGGCCGACGTGGAGGCGCTGTACCTCGACCGCCTGATGAAGACTCGGGACGCCAACGAAGGGCTGGTCGCCTTCATGGCCAAACGCAAACCGCAGTGGGAGCACCGCTGATGAACACCGCCACGATCAACCCGATCAACCCCGTCGCGCCGATCATCGCGCGCTGCGAGGCCCTGTTCGAGGACCTGGACTTCAACGCCGTCAAGCAATGGAAAGCCGCGGTGCCGGGCCGCAAGGCGATCGGCTACATGCCGGTGTATGTGCCGCGCGAGCTGATCCACGCCGCCGGCATGCTGCCGGTAGGCATTCTGGGCGGTGGTGACGCGCTCGAGGTGATCCAGGGCGACGCGTACTACCAGAGCTACATCTGCCGCATCCCGCGCTCGACCATCGAGCTGGGGCTCACCGGCCGGCTCGACTGCCTGGACGGCATGCTGTTCCCGAGCATCTGCGACGTGATCCGCAACCTCTCGGGCATGTGGCAGATGCTGTTCAAGGACAAATACGTCCGCTACATCGACGTGCCGCAGAACTACGAAGACGCGATCGGCGGGCGCTTCTACACGCAGGAGATGCAGATCCTGCGTGAAGACCTGGCCAAGCTGCGCGGCGCGCCAATCACCGACGCCGAGCTGAACGCGAGCATCGCGGTCTACAACGACAACCGCGCCGCGATCCGCGACCTCTACACCTACCGCGCCAGCAAGCCGTGGCAGGCGCCGACGTCCGAGGTGTACCTGCTGCTGCGCGCCGGCATGGTGCTGCCGCCCGAGGAGCACACCGCGCTGGTCCGCCAGTACCTGGCCGCCACCGAGGCGGTGGCGCGCACCAAGCGCGACAACGCCCGCGTGGTGATCAACGGCTCGTTCTGCGAGCAGCCGCCGCTGGCGCTGATCAAGTCGATCGAGATGTCGGGCTGCTACATCGTCGACGACGACTTCATGCTCGTGACGCGCTGGCTGCTCGACGACGTGCCGGCCGACCGCAGCCCGCTCGACGAGCTGAGCAAGGCCTTTTTGCACCGCAGCGCCACCTCGGCCGCCAAGTACGACGCCACGCGGGAGGAGAAAGGCATGTTCCTGCTCAAGCAGGTGAAGACACGCGGCGCCGAGGGCGTGGTGTTCGCCGCACCGTCGTTCTGCGACCCGGCGCTGCTGGAGCGCCCGATGCTGCAAGACGTGATGGGCAAGCACAAGGTGCCCTACACGGCATTCAAGTACGCCGAGAACACGGGGCAGATGGCCCCGATCCGCGAGCAGGCCGGCACGTTTGCCGATTCCATCAAGCTTTGGAGCGCCGCATGAGCACACCGATCCAGATCGTCCCTTCTGCCGGCACCCGCAAGCCGCCCGCGCCCGTCCAGAAGGACGACGCGATGAACCTGCAGAAGCAGCTCATCAACCAGAACTACATGGAGCTCGCCACCGCGCGCGCCAACAACCGCAAGGTGTCGGCCACGTTCGTGCCGGGCAACCTGAACGAGCTGCTGATGTGCTTCGACTTCGCGCGCAGCCTGCCGGAGACCAATGCGCTGCAGAACGGCATGCGCAAGAAGAGCGGCAAGATGATCATGGACGCCGAGCGCGACGGCCACAGCGAAGACGTGTGCACCTACGTGAAGGCCGACCTCGGCATGATGATGGGCGGCGAGATCGGCCCCACCGGCGACCCGCTGCCGCGGCCCGACGTGCTGCTGCTCAGCTACACCGGCTGCTTTACCTTCATGAAGTGGTTCGAGCTGATCCGCCACAAGTACGGCTGCGAGACGGTGATGCTGCACGTGCCCTACCAGGGCGAGGGCCACATTGCGCCGAACATGCGCGAGTACGTGGTGCGCCAGCTCAAGGACACGGTGATCCCCACGCTGGAGCGCATCTCGGGCGTCAAGTTCGACATCGACCGCCTGCGCCAGTACATGAAAGAGTCGGTCAAGGCCGAGGAAGACCTGGTGAAGGTGCTGCACTCGGCGAAGAACCGGCCGAGCCCGATCGACGGCTACTTTGGCGCGGTGTACTACATCGGGCCGATCTTCACCGCCTTTCGTGGCACACCGGAGGCCACCAAGTACTACAGCGTGCTGCGCCAGGAGATCGAGGAGCGCGTGCGCCTCGGCAAGGGCCCGGTCACGCCCGAGGGCGAGATGGGCGAAGAGAAGTACCGCCTCGTCGTCGAAGGCCCGCCCAACTGGACGAGCTTTCGCGACTTCTGGAAGATGTTTTACGAAGAAGGCGCGGTGGTGGTGTCGTCCACCTACGCCAAGGTGGGCGGGCTCTACGACTTCGGCTTCCGGCACGACCCGGACCACCCGCTCGAATCACTCGCCGACTACTGCCTGGGCTGCTACACCAACCTGAACCTGCCCTCGCGCGTGGACATGATCTGCAAGTACATCGACGAGTACCAGGCCGACGGGCTGCTGATCAACTCGATCAAGAGCTGCAACAGCTTTTCGGCCGGGCAGCTGCTGATCCTGCGCGAGGTGGAAAAGCGCACCGGCAAGCCGGCTGCGTTCATCGAGACCGACCTGGTGGACCCGCGCTACTTCTCGGCGGCCAACGTGAAGAACCGGCTGGAGAGCTACTTCCAGATGGTCAAGCAGAAGCGCACGTATGGGCATGCGCTGCCTACGGGCCCCGGTGGCGCGCCGATCATCCCCATTTCAGCCCACTGAGCCAGAGGACAACACCATGCGTTGCTTCATCGGCATCGACCTCGGCTCCACCACCACCAAGGCGGTGGTGATCGACGAGAACCAGAACATCCTCGGCCGCGGCATCACCAACTCGCGGTCCAACTACGACACGGCGGCCGCCATCGCCAAGCAGGAGGCGTTGGTGAACAGCCGCTTCTTCCTGTTTCGGCAGGCACTCGGCAGCACGAATGCGCTGAACGGCGCGCTCGACGGCTTTCTGGGCCAGCTGGAGCGCGACTTTCGCGCCGAGCAATACGCCGAGCAGCTCGAAGACCTGGGCGAGACCTGCAGCCGCAGCCTGGCCACCGCGCACTTCGGCGACGCCACCAAGGCCGTCGGCGAAGCACTCGACGAGGTGTTCCGCCGCCTGCAGGCCGACGCGCCGGCGCAGTTTGCCCCCGGCGCCAAGCGCAAGAGCGACTTCTTTCGCGACATCGCGGGCAGCCAGTACCTGGCCGCCGGCGAGGCGGTGGCCAAGGAAGCCGGCATCCGCTACGACTTTCTGCTGAACCTGTTCGACCGCTCGATCATCGAGGTCGAGAACCGCGTGTACGGCGACTCGATCAAGCGCCACCTGCTGGCCGCGCTGGAGCGTGCCTTCATCGCGCTACCCGAGACGGCGTCGCGCCGCGCGCAGGTGGAAGCCCCCATCAAGGGCATCCTCGACACCGAGATGGAAGAGACCTACACCGTGGGCACCGGCTACGGCCGCGCGCGGCTGCCGTTCAGCAAGGAACACATCCGCAGCGAGATCCTCTGCCACGGCCTGGGCGCACACGTGATGTACCCGGGCACCGCCACCGTGCTCGACATCGGCGGCCAGGACACCAAGGCGATCCAGGTCGACCCGACCGGCATCGTCGAGAGCTTCCAGATGAACGACCGCTGCGCGGCCGGCTGCGGGCGCTACCTCGGCTACATCGCCGACGAGATGAACATGGGCCTGCACGAGCTGGGCCCGCTGGCGATGCAGAGCACCAAGACGATCCGCATCAACAGCACCTGCACGGTGTTTGCCGGCGCCGAGCTGCGCGACCGGCTGGCACTCGGCGACAAGCGCGAAGACATCATGGCCGGCCTGCACCGCGCGATCATCTTGCGCGCGATGAGCATCCTGGCGCGCTCGGGCGGCATCCGCGACCAGTTCACCTTTACCGGCGGCGTGGCGAAGAACGAGGCGGCGGTGAAGTCGCTGAAGGAGCTGATCGCCGAGAACTACGGCGAGCTGACGCTCAACATCAACCCGGATTCGATCTACACCGGCGCGCTGGGCGGGGCCACGTTCGCGTGGCGCGCCGTGGTGGAAGAAGGCAAGACCGCGGAGGCACGGCAATGACCACCATCCACACCATTGGCATCGACATCGGCTCGGGTGCGGTGAAAAGCACCCTCTTCCGGCTCGAAGGCGACAAGCCGCCGCAGTGGCTGGCCAAGCGCTGCGAGCGCATCCGCCGCCGCGACCCGATGACGCTGGCGCGCGAGGGCTACGACGCGGTGATCGCCGAGGCGGGCCTGGCGGCCAACGACGTGGACTACACCGCCACCACCGGCGAAGGCGAGAACGTCAAGTTCGCCACCGGGCACTTTTATTCGATGACCACGCATGCGCGCGGCGGCGTCTTTCTGCAGCCGGGCATCAGCGCGGTGGTCGACGTGGGCGCGCTGAACGGCCGCGCGATCTATGTCGACGAGCGCGGCAAGGTGCTGAGCTACAAGATGACGAGCCAGTGCGCGTCGGGCTCGGGGCAGTTTCTGGAGAACATCGCGCGTTACCTCGGCGTGGCGGTCGAGGAGATCGGTGAACTCTCGAAGAGCTCGACCAACCCCGAGAAGGTGAGCTCGATCTGCGCGGTGCTGGCCGAGACCGACGTGATCAATATGGTGAGCCGCGGCATCGCCACGCCCGACATCCTGAAGGGCATCCACCTGTCGATGGCCTCGCGCATCGTCAAGCTGCTCAAGGTCACCGGCATCAAGACGGGCACCGCGCTTGTCACCGGCGGGCTGGCGCTCGACGCCGGGTTGATGGCGGCGATCAGCGAAGAGATGGTCAACGAGAAGGTCACCGTCACCGCCAACAGCCACCCCGATTCGATCTACGCTGGCGCGATCGGCGCGGCACTGTGGGGCGGCTACCGCCACCGCAAGCTGCAGGAGCTCGAAGAGCGCGCCGCGGCCTGACCTCACGACTACACGCACTTCCAGGAGAAGATTCATGGCCCTGCTGATCAACGACAACTGCACCGCCTGCGATGCCTGCAAGCCGGTGTGCCCCAACGAGGCCATCAGCGTCGGCGAGATGATGTACGTGATCGACCCGTTGCGCTGCACCGAATGCGTGGGCGCCGAAGACGAGCCGCAATGCAAGCTGGTCTGCCCGGCCGATTGCATCGTGCCAAACCCGGATTTCCAGGAAAGCCCGGAGCAGTTGATGGCCAAGTACGAGGCGCTGCACGGTTGAGGGGCGCTGCCACCAACTTTCTCATACGGTTTAGGGTTTGTTCAACCAGGAATTGCGGTCTGCAATTTGCCCGTTGTCGACACTGATCGTCGGCTGTGCGTGCCAAATTCGGCGCGGCAATGGTGCGTGCGGGCAGGCCGAAGCGCTTCGCTTCGGTAGTCGGTGGGTATGCCGACTGCCTTCTGCCAACTCAAGCGCGAGTGCGGGCAGTGGAAGATCCCACAAGCCCAGGCCGATTTTCGGCGGGCCGCCCCACAGCGTGAGGTCGGGCCGGTGCCCACAGGCCGGTGGCCAGCAAGCTGTGGCTGTAGGGCATGTGCTCCAGCACCAGAGGATTTGACGGCAGCGACGGGTTCAGCGATGCGC
>CALMQI010000388.1 GCA_937871935.1 uncultured Burkholderiales bacterium | reverse complement strand
GGCGAACGGGCAGCGCGCCGCGAAGCGGCAGCCGGCGGGCATGGCCAGCGGGTCGGGCACCTGGCCGTCGATGGCGGCCAGCCGCCGCGGCTCGCCCTGCAGCCGCGGAATCGAGCCGAGCAGGCCCACGGTGTATGGATGCTGCGGCTCGCGGAACAGCGCACGCACCGGTGCACGCTCCACCACGCGGCCGGCGTACATCACCACCACCTCGTCGGCCACCTCGGCCACCACGCCGAGGTCGTGCGTGATCAGGATGATCGCGGTGCCGGTCTCGCGCTGCAGGCGCTGCATCAGGTCGAGGATCTGCGCCTGGATCGTCACGTCGAGCGCGGTGGTGGGTTCGTCGGCGATCAGTAGTCGCGGCTCGCAGGCCAGCGCCATCGCGATCATCGCGCGCTGGCGCATCCCGCCCGACAGCTTGTGCGGGTGCTCGTGAAAGCGTTCGGCCGCCGCGGGGATGCGCACCTTCTCGAGCATCGCCAGCGCGCGCGCGTTCGCCTGCTCGCGCGACAGCGCGCGGTGGCGCAACAGCGCCTCAGCGATCTGCTCGCCGATCGTGAACGCCGGGTTCAGCGACGACATCGGCTCCTGGAAGATCATCGCCAGGCCGTTGCCGCGCAGGTCCTGCAGCTCGCGCTTGGCCAGGCCCACGAGCTCGCGGCCCTCGAAGCGGATCGAGCCGCCGGCCACCCGGCCGGCCGGCTGCGCGAGCAGACCCATGATCGACAGGGCCGTCACGCTCTTGCCGCAGCCCGACTCGCCCACCAGCGCCAGCGTGCGCCCGGCCTCGACGGCAAAGCTCACGCCGTCGACCGCGGCGATGGGGCCATCGTCGGTGGCGAAGGTGGTGCGCAGGTCGTGGACGTCGAGCAGGGCCATGGGTGTGAAGATGTCGCTGCCGTGCGCGAAGCCCGGCAAACGCGCACGCGATGCACGCAACAAGTGTGCCCCGTTCCACTGCGCGCCGGTATCGGGGTTGCCGGCGATGGCGTTCGCCGCCGCCGGCGGGGCACTCAGCGCCGCGGCGCCGCGGCGCGCGCCGCATGGAAGGCCTCCACGCGCGCCTCGATGCGTCCCCGGTCCAGTTCGCCGGCGGGGCTCAGCCGCCCGGGCAGGCAGGCCACGAAAGGCTGAAATCGCTGCAGGCTCACCGCGTACAGGCGCCGCAGCTCGGTCACCGGCTCGGCATGGTCGTCGACACGGACGTCGAGTTCGGGATAGTCCTCGTCGCCGTGGATGCGCAGCGCCGCCGACTGCTTGCCGCGTTTGTCGCCGCCGGCGGCCTCGCCGGCGGCCAGCGCCTCGATCAGCCGCTCGGCCAGCGCGCGGCCGGCATGGGTGGCGAAGGCCTCGGCGCTGGCCGCGACCACACGCTCATCGGCCAGCATGTTGCCGGCGACGCTGAAGCCTTCGTCGACCCGGTGCCCGCACCAGCCGATGCACTCGGCGCCGGTAAACGCGGCGCCGGCACCGCGCGCCGGCAGCACGTGCAGCTGGCGCTGCGCGCGGCCGACGTCGGCCGCGGTGAGCGTGGCCACCACGTCGGCGGCTGCACGTCCGTCGGACAGCAGCGCCAGTCCGGCCGGACCGTACAGCGGGTTCATCAAGGCCTGCGTCGACAACACGCCGACGCCGCGCCGGCTGTGCACGCACAGCGCGCCTACCGCGAAGAAGCGGCTCGCGATCGCCACGCCCAGCCGACCGGCATCGTCACGCGCGAGGATCGACCAGGTCATGCGATGCGAGCCACCCGTGCGCGGCGGTCCGGCGGGTCAGAGCGCCTTGATCTCGACCTTGCGCCATTTGATGGTGCCGCGGCCCCACTGCAGCGCGAACGGTCCGCTGGCGAACTTGGCGTCCTCGATGTCGACCGTCTTCACGCCGTTGAGCACCAGCACGAGGCGCTTGCCCTGCATCGTGATCTCGTAGGTGTTCCACTTGCCGCCGGCCTTGGGCATCGGTGCGACCTTGGCCACCTTGACGATCGCGCCGGTGCCGTAGGACGGGTCGGGACGCGTGTCGAAGATGTTGGCCTCGTAGCAGTTCTCGTCGTTGATCTTGCTCGGGTCCTGGCAGCGCATGAAGATGCCGCTATTGGCGTCGTCGCTGGCCCAGAACTCGGCGCGCAGCATGAAGTCCTTGTACGAGCTCTTGGTCACCAGGTAGCCCGGGTCCTTGCCGCCGGCGCTGGACTGGATGGCACCGTCGCTGGCGCTCCACTGCGCGTCGCCGACGCGGTTGAAGTTGTCCAGCCCCTGCGTGCCGTTGACCAAGGTGGTCCAGCCGGCGCCGCCGGTGGCGCAGCCCGCCAGCGCGGCAGCCGCCGCGGCGGCGAGGACGATGGATGCAAGTCGGATCATGTGGGTCTCCTGTGGTCTTGTGGACGCGCCCGCGGGCCGACCGCGGTGCCGATCGACGGTGCAGCGGCCGCGAGCGCGGCGCGAGTGTGCCTGAGAACCGGCGCCGATGCGTCGCCAGGCAACGTCCACCACCGCCGGCTAGAGGGTCCGCCCCAGCACGCCGGCCCCCGCGAACCGCCCGCGCGCGCCCAGGCGCTCCTCGACGCGCAGCACCTCGTTCCACTTGGCCATGCGCTCGCTGCGCGCGAACGAGCCCACCTTGAGCTGGCCGACCTGCCAGCCGATGGCCAGGTGCACGATGGTGGTGTCCTCGGTCTCGCCGCTGCGCGCGCTCACGATGCCGGCATAACGCGCCGCGCGAGCGGCGTGCCAGCATTGCAGCGTCTCGGTCAGCGTGCCGCGCTGGTTGGGCTTGAGCAGCACGCAGTTGGCGGCGCCCGCGGCGGCTGCCTCACGCACCAGCGGCGCGCTCGACACCAGGAAGTCGTCGCCGACGACCTGCAGCTTGGCGCCGGCGGCCTGGGTGAAGCGCGCGAAACCCTCCGGGTCGTCCTCGGCCAGCGGGTCTTCGAGGCTGACGATCGGGAACTTCTCGGTCCAACGGAACAGCAGCTCGATCATGCCATCGGTGTCGAGCGTGCGCTTGTCGAGGCCGAGCTTGTACTGGCCGCCCTGGCCGAACTCACTGGCCGCCACGTCGAGCGCGATCGCCACCTGCTCGCCGGGCACGAAGCCGGCGCGCTCGATCGCGATCACCAGCGACTCGAGCGCGTGCTCGTTGCTGTTGAACACCGGCCACCAGCCACCCTCGTCGGCGACGCCGAAGGAGGCGCCGCGCTGCTGCATCAGCAGGCCGGCATGGCGGTAGACCTCGGCCGTCCACTCGATGGCCTGGCTGAAGCTCTTCGCACCCGGGCAGACGATCATGAAGTCCTGCACGTCGGTGCGCCGGCCGGCATGCGCGCCGCCGCCGAAGATCTGGATCTGCGGCAACGGCAGCAGCGTGGCGTCGGCGCCGCCCAGGTAGTGGTACAGCGGCACCGCATGCGCGGCCGCCGCGGCCTGCGCCACCGCCATCGACACGGCCAGCGTGGCGTTGGCGCCCAGCCGCGTCTTGTTGGGCGTGCCGTCGAGGGCGATCAGCCCGGTGACGACGATGATACCGAAAGCGAAGCACCGCCCGACGCGTGATGCGCTGGCCGGCGGTCAGCACCGGCATCAAGCGACGGAAATCTCGTCGGTCCAGACCCGAAAGCCTTCCAGCGTATGCGGGCCAAAGGTCGTCGTGATCGCGACGTCGGCGGCATCGCGCCCGCGCGCAATCAGAACGCGCCCGATGCGCGGGACGAAGTTGCGTGGATCGAAGGTATGCCAGTGTCCATCGAGATAGGCCTCGAACCACGCTGCGAAGTCGCCCGGCGGGTATGGCGGCGGCGTGCCGACGTCGCCGAGATATCCGGTGCAGTAACGGGCGGGAATATTCAAGGCGCGGCAGAAGGCGATGGCGAGGTGCGCATAGTCACGGCACACGCCGACGCACTCCTGGTAAGCCTCCGACGCGTTGCGGGTCGGTCGGGCGTGGTGATATCCGAACCTGATGCGATTGTGAACGAATTCGCAAATTGCGGCGACCCGCGGCCAACCCGGTTCGACGTG
>CALMQI010000387.1 GCA_937871935.1 uncultured Burkholderiales bacterium | reverse complement strand
GCCGCGCGGCACTGGCCGCGGCCCTGTCGCACGCTTCGGTACGGCTGATCACCGACGCGCGCGTCACTGCGCTGTCGACTGCGGGTGCTATGGCCGGCGTCACGCTGGCCGACGGGCGTGAACTGCAGGCCACGCTGGTGGTGGCCGCCGACAGTCGGCTGTCGGGCACCCGGCGGCTGGCCGGCATCGGCGCCTCGATGCACGATTTCGGCCGCAGCGTCGTGGTCGGCCGCGTCGCGCACGACAAGCCGCACGACGGCATCGCGTGGGAGTGCTTCCGCTACGGCAATACGCTCGCGCTGCTGCCGATGAACGACAACCAGGCCTCAGCCGTGATCACCGTGGCCGGCAGTGGGGCGCCGGAGTGGCTGGCGCTCGGTGACGCCGAGTTTGCGCAGCGCATCGAGCAGCAATCGGCCAGCCGGCTGGGCGCGATGCGCGCGGTCGGACGGCGCCACCACTACCCGCTGGTCGGCGTCTACGCCCGCCGCTTCGTGGCGCCGCGATTCGCGCTGATCGGCGACGCGGCCGTCGGCATGCATCCGGTGACCGCGCACGGCTACAACTTCGGGCTCTATGGTGTGGAAGTGCTCGTGCGCGAACTCGAGCGGGCGCGCCGCGCCGGGCGCGACATCGGTGAGCTTGCCGTGCTGCAGGCCTACGAGAGCGAACACCGGCGGATCACGTTGCCGGTGTACCTGGGCACCAACGCGATCGTCACCTTGTTCACCGACGAGCGCGCCGCGGCAAAGCTGGCGCGCAAGGCTGTGCTGCGCCTGTCGGAAGGCGTGCCGGGCCTGAGCTCGCTGATCAAGACCGCGGTGACGCGACAACTCACCGGCAGCCGCACCACCACAGCGCCCGCGGCGCCTAGCGCAGCGACGCGTTGACCTTCGCCAGCGTGGCGGCGCCGGGGCTCAGCTCGGCCTCGCCGAGCGCGTTGAGCGCGGATTTCGAGGTCTGCAGCGCCGTATGCAGATCGGCGGCCTGCGGGTCGACGTAGATCAGCCCGGTGACCACCTCGCCGCGCGCCTGGTGCGCGCCGACGTGCGTCAGCGCGCGGATGCGATCGGTCGGATCGTAGTCGGCGTGCAGCTTGCGCAGCCGCATCAGCGAGCCGTCGGCCTGCGGCAGGTCGATCGTCTCGCCGGGTGCCGGCTCGCCCTTCACCTCGGGCGCCAGGTCGATGAAGTCGATCCGGCTCACCGCCTCGTTGTGCTCGCGCACGTAGTCGTAGCTGCGCGTGCTGCCGGCGTGGTTGTTGAACGCCACGCAGGGGCTGATGATGTCCAGGAACGCCGCGCCGCCGTGGTTGATGGCGCCCTTGATCAGCGGCACCAGTTGCGCCTTGTCGCCGGAAAAGCCACGACCGACGTAAGTGGCGCCGAGCTGCAGCGCCATGCCGATCAGGTCGACCGGCTTCTCGGCGTTGGTCGCACCTTTCTTGCTCTTGCTGCCGCGGTCGGCGGTGGCGGAGAACTGTCCCTTGGTGAGCCCGTAGACGCCGTTGTTCTCGACGATGTAGACCATGCGCACGCCGCGCCGCATGGCATGCGCGAACTGGCCCAGGCCGATCGAGGCGGAGTCGCCGTCGCCGGACACGCCCAGGTACAGCAGCTCGCGGTTGGCCAGGTTGGCGCCGGTGAGCACGCTGGGCATGCGGCCGTGCACGGTGTTGAAGCCGTGGCTGGCACCGAGAAAGTAGTCCGGTGTCTTGCTCGAGCAACCGATGCCCGACAGCTTGGCCACGCGGTGCGGCTCGACGTCGAGCTCCCAGCAGGCCTGCACGATGGCCGCCGAGATCGAGTCGTGCCCGCAGCCGGCACACAGCGTCGACACCTTGCCTTCGTAGTCGCGCCGCGTGTAGCCGACCTTGTTGGGCGTCAGTGTGGGGTGGTGCAGGCGGGGTTTGGCGATGTATGTCATGTCTGCACCCTCTCGCGACGCGGCTGCACGGCCAGCGCGTGCACGTGCCGGGTGATGTCTTCGGTGATGAAGCGCGCAGTGATCGGCGTGCCGTCGTAGTGCAGCACGGCGATGAGCCACGACGGATCGATCTCGAGCTCGTTGATCAGCAGCGTGCGCATCTGCGCGTCGCGGTTCTGCTCGACCACGAAGACGTGGTCGTGCGTGGCGATGAAGTCGTTCACGCTGGCCGGGAACGGGAACGCGCGCAGCCGCATCGCGTCGAGGTGGATGCCCTCCTTGGCCAGCGCCACCAGCGCCTCGTCCATCGCCGGGGCCGTGGAGCCGAAGTAGATGACGCCCAGTCGCGTCTTGCGGGCCGCCGCGCGCACCATCGGCTGCGGCACCAGGTTGGCCGCGGTGGCGAACTTCTTCAGCAGTCGCTGCACGTTGTACAGGTAGTCGGGACCGGCCTCGGAGTAGCGCGCATACGGGTCGCGCGTGGTGCCGCGGGTGAAGTACGCACCCTTGGTCGGGTGCGTGCCCGGGTAGGTGCGCCACGGAATGCCGTCGCCGTCGACGTCCTTGTAGCGACCGAAGTCCTTGCCGGCATCCAGATCGGCCGCGGTCATCACCTTGCCGCGGTCGTAGCGGCGCTCGTCGCTCCATTGGAACGGATCGCACAGCCGCTGGTTCATGCCGATGTCCAGATCGGTCATCACGAACACCGGCGTCTGCAGGCGGTCGGCCAGGTCGAGCGCGGTGGCCGTGTGCTCGAAGCACTCGGCCGGGTCCTGCGGCAGCAGCATCACGTGCTTGGTGTCGCCGTGCGAGGCATAGGCACTGCTGATCAGGTCGGCCTGCTGCGTGCGTGTGGGCATGCCGGTGGACGGCCCCCCGCGCTGCACGTCGATGATGGTCATCGGGATCTCGGCGAAGTACGCCAGGCCGATGAACTCGGTCATCAGCGACACGCCCGGTCCGGACGTTGCGGTGAACGCCCGCGAACCATTCCAGCCGGCGCCGGTGACGATGCCGATCGAGGCGATCTCGTCTTCAGCCTGGATGATCGCGAAGCGGTTCTCGCCGGTCGCCGGATCGACCCGGTACTTGCGGCAGTACTTGTCGAATGCCTCGGCCACCGACGACGACGGCGTGATCGGATACCAGGCGCACACCGTGGCGCCGCCGTACACGGCGCCGAGCGCGGCCGCGGTGTTGCCGTCGACGAAGATGCGCTCGCCCACCTTGTCGGCGCGCTTGACACGCAGGCCGATCGGCGGCTTCAAGTGGTCGGTCGCGAAGCTGCGGCCGGCATGCAGCGCCCGCACATTGCTCTCGAGCAGCCTCTCCTTGCCCTTGTACTGTTCGCCGAACAGGCCTTCGATGACCGCGGCGTCGACCTCCATCAGCACCGACAATGCGCCCAGCACCATGATGTTCTTGAACAGCGTGCGCTGGCGCGGGTCCTCGTAGGTGGCGTTGCAGATCGCGGTGACCGGCATGCCGATCACG
>CALMQI010000386.1 GCA_937871935.1 uncultured Burkholderiales bacterium | reverse complement strand
GACCTCGACGCGAGCACCACAGCGCAGTCTTCGCCGCAGGCGAAGACCGACCCAGTATGAGCCCCGGCCGGGTACCGCGTGGCGCGATGCGCAGTACTTCGAGCGGTCGTTCGCGAATGGCGGCAACGGGCCGCGAGTAGAGCCTGTGGCGCTCCGCATTGCCAAGCGGATCAACGTCACCGATGTCATCCTAGAGCCGACCCTGCACCTGGCCGCGAAATCCGAACACTGTGCGTGTGCCGGCGTAGTCGACCAGTTCGACGGTGCGCTGCTGCCCCGGCTCGAAGCGCACCGCAGTGCCCGAGGTGATGTTGAGCCGCATGCCGCGCGCGGCCTGGCGATCGAACTTCAACGCCGCGTTGGTCTCGGCGAAGTGATAGTGCGAGCCGACCTGGATCGGCCGGTCACCGGTGTTCTCGACCACCAGTGTCGCGGTGCGGCGGCCCGGATTGAGCGTGTGCTCGCCCGGCTCGGTGAACAACTCGCCCGGGATCATCGCGTCACTTGCGCCGCGCGGCCCACACCGCGAGCATCACCGCGAGGCCGAGTACCGCGTAGCCGAAGGCATCGCTGGCGTGCCAGTGCGCGCCGGTGAGTCCATGTCCATCGTGGGCCCGAGCTGAGGCTACACAACCCACAGACCAAAGGGCCAGTACAAGCTTCATCGCGGACTCCTCGTGCGTAGATTCAAGTGCACACCGCGGATCCGGCTCCGCCGGGCTGCTGGTGTGGCCCCCTGGGGGGAGGCGGCCGTGAGGCCGCTTCGGGGGGGTCTCATACGATGGGTTGGTGGACGGTCACGAGCTTCGTGCCATCGGGAAAGGTGGCCTCGATCTGGATCTCGGGCACCATCTCGGATACACCCTCCATCACGTCGGCGCGCGTGAGCACGGTCTTGCCCTCGCTCATCAACTGCGCCACCGACCTGCCGTCGCGTGCGCCTTCCATGATGGCGGCGCTGATCAGCGCGATAGATTCGGGCACGTTGAGTTTCAGTCCGCGCGCACGTCGCCGCTCCGCCAGCAGGGCGGCGGTGAAGATCAGCAGCTTGTCCTTCTCGCGCGGGGTCAGTTCCATGGCAGCAGGCGCACCGGTGGGTCGGTGCGCCCGGGCGTGATTGTGCAATGAGCGTGCAAGCGTCATGCCATGCACTGCGCCGGGGCTTGCGCGCCGCATTGGCGGTTGGTGCACCACAAACGAGCCGACGACGCCCGCTTGTGGTGCCGAGCAGAGCCGACAGCGGGCATGCATGCCCGCGCGCGCTTGGCACGGGCCTTGCAAAACGTATCCCGAGGAATGGATGCCTTGCCTCGGGCCCAACACTAGGAGAAGCAAAGATGAATCGTCGTTTCGCGCTCAAGGCGGTGAGCGCCGCGGTTGCGTTGTCCGGAGCATGGTCGCTGCCGGCGTTCGCGCAGGAGACCATCAAGGTCGGTGTGCTGCATTCGCTGTCGGGCACGATGGCCATCTCGGAGACGGTGTTGAAGGACACCGTGCTGATGGCGATCGACGAGATCAACGCCAAGGGCGGCGTGCTCGGCAAGAAGCTCGAACCGGTGGTGGTGGACCCGGCGTCGAACTGGCCGCTGTTCGCCGAAAAGGCGCGCCAGCTGATCAGCAAGGACAAGGTCGTCGCCACCTTCGGCTGCTGGACCAGCGTGTCACGCAAGAGCGTACTGCCGGTGTTCGAGGAGCTGAACAGCCTGTTGTTCTACCCGGTGCAGTACGAGGGTGAAGAGCTGAGCAAGAACGTCTTCTACACCGGCGCTGCGCCGAACCAGCAGGCCATCCCTGCTGTCGAGTACCTGATGAGCAAGGACGGCGGCTCGGCCAAGCGCTGGGTGCTGCTGGGCACCGACTACGTGTACCCACGCACCACCAACAAGATCCTGCGCGCCTTCCTGAAGAGCAAGGGCGTCGCCGAGGCCGACATCATGGAGGAGTACACCCCGTTCGGGCACTCTGACTACCAGAGCATCATCGCGAAGATCAAGAAGTTCTCCTCCGAGGGCAAGAAGACCGCGGTGGTCTCCACCATCAACGGCGACTCCAACGTGCCGTTCTACAAGGAACTCGGCAACCAGGGCCTGAAGGCGACCGACGTGCCGGTGGTGGCGTTCTCGGTCGGTGAGGAAGAGCTGCGTGGCGTGGATACCAAGCCGCTGCAGGGTCACCTGGCGGCGTGGAACTACTTCCAGTCGATCAAGAACCCGACCAACGACGCCTTCATCAAGAAGTGGAGCGACTACGCGAAGGCCAAGGGGCTCGCCGGTCACAAGGACAAGGCGCTGACCAACGATCCGATGGAAGCCACCTACATCGGCATCATGATGTGGAAGCAGGCGGTCGAGAAGGCCAAGAGCACCGACACCGACAAGGTGATCGCCGCGATGGCAGGGCAGACCTTCACCGCGCCGTCGGGCATCACGTCGAAGATGGACGAGAAGAACCACCATCTGCACAAGAGCGTGTTCATCGGCGAAGTCAAGGCCGATGGCCAGTTCAACGTGGTGTGGAAGACGCCCGGCCCGGTCAAGGCCCAGCCGTGGAGCCCGTTCATCGCCGAGAACAAGGGCAAGAAGGACGAGCCGGTGAAGAAGTGATCCCCCCCGGAGCGGCCTAGCGGCCGCCTCCCCCCCAGGGGGGCGACGCCAGTGGACCGGCGAAGCCGGATCCACGGCGTCCGCTTGAATGGGCGGGCTGTCGCCGCCCTCGTTGATGTTCCTCTTGGGCGTGCCGCGTGTTGCTTCGCTTGGTCTTGCTTTGCCTGTCGTTTCTCGCGCTGCCTGCCTCGGCCCTTACGCCCGAGCAGGCGGCTGCGATCGCCTCGGGCGATAGCGAGGCGCGCATCGCGGCGCTGAACGATCGCGTGGTGGCGGGCGACGCGGGGTTGCTCGTTTTCCTGCAGGCACTGCTGTCCGACAGCGTCAAGGTGGCCGGCGGCAAGGCCTATGTCGTGATCGACGGCAAGGTGGTCGAGGCCGGCAGCGGCGCGGCCGCCACGCTGCCGGCCGATGCCGAGGACGTCATCAACAACAACCGCATGCGTCGCGAGCTCGAGTCGGCGCAGGCGGCGCTGGCGCTGCTGTCGGACCAGCGCGATGTGCGCGCGAAGGCGCTGCTCGACCTGCGCGACCAGGTCGACGAGGGCAAGCTCGCGCTGCTCGAGAAGGCCGAGGCGCGCGAGACCGACGCCGCCCTGAAGGCCCAGCTGGGCGTGCTGAAGTCCGCGGTGCTCATCTCATCCGCCGACAAGGACAAGCGCCTGCTGGCTGCGCGCTCGCTCGCGGCCAGCCACGAGCCGGCCACGCGCTCGCTGCTGCTCGAGCGCCTGACTGCCGAGGCCGACCCCCTGGTCAAGGCCGCCATCCAGACCTCGCTCGACGCAGTGCAGTCGCGCCTCGCATGGGGCGAACGTTTCGGCCTGCTCTTCACGGGTGCCAGCCTGGGCAGCATCCTGCTGCTGGTGGCGCTCGGCCTGGCCATCACCTACGGGTTGATGGGCGTGATCAACATGGCGCACGGCGAGCTGATGATGATCGGTGCCTACGCCACCTACATGGTGCAGAACCTGTTTCGCAGCTGGTGGCCCGCCGGCTTCGACGCCTATATCCTGCTGGCGATACCGGTGTCCTTCATCGTCTCGGCGGCCGTGGGTGTGCTGCTCGAGCGCACGGTGATCCGCTGGCTCTATGGTCGTCCGCTGGAGACGCTGCTGGCCACCTGGGGCATCAGCCTGATCCTGATGCAGACCGTGCGCACGATGTTCGGTGCGCAGAACGTCGGCGTCGAGAACCCGTCGTGGCTGTCGGGCGGCGTGCAGGTGCTGCCGAACCTGACGCTGCCGTACAACCGCATCGCGATCCTCGTCTTCGCGGCGCTGGTGCTGGCCGGCATGGCCTGGCTGATCGCGCGTACGCGGCTGGGCCTGTTCGTGCGCGGCGTGACGCAGAACCGCCGCATGGCCTCGTGCGTGGGCGTCAACACCGCGCGCGTGGACATGGCAGCGTTTGCGCTCGGCGCCGGCATCGCGGGCCTGGCCGGCTGCGCGTTGAGCCAGATCGGCAACGTGGGGCCCGATCTCGGCCAGAGCTACATCGTCGACTCGTTCATGGTGGTCGTGCTCGGCGGCGTGGGGCAGCTCACCGGCACGGTGGTGGCCGCCCTGGGGCTGGGCGTGATCAACAAGTTCCTCGAAGGCTTTGCCGGCGCGGTGCTGGCCAAGATCATGGTGCTGGTGTTCATCGTGGTCTTCATCCAGAAGCGGCCGCAGGGTCTCTTTGCGCTGAAGGGCCGGAGCGCCGAGGCATGAACACCGCGGTCTTCGAAGCGCCGCGCGGCCGCCTGTTCAGCCTCACCGGCTGGGCCGGCCTGGTGGCGGTGCTGGCGGTCGTCACGGTCGTCGTGCCCCTGCTGAACCTCACCACCGGCGAAGGCAGTGCGCTGCACATCAGCGACTACACGGTGAGCCTGGCCGGCAAGATCCTCTGCTACGCCATCTGCGCGCTGGCGATGGACCTGATCTGGGGCTACACCGGCATCCTGTCGCTCGGCCACGGCCTGTTCTTTGCGCTCGGCGGCTACGCGATGGGCATGTACCTGATGCGCCAGATCGGCCGCGACGGCCAGTACAAGGCCGACATGCCCGACTTCATGGTCTTCCTGAACTGGAAGGTCTTCCCCTGGCACTGGGGCTTCAGCGACAGCTTCGTGTTTCAGGCGCTGATGGTGGTGCTGGTGCCGGGGCTGCTCGCGTTCGTGTTCGGCTGGTTCGCCTTCCGCTCGCGCATCAAGGGCGTGTACTTCTCGATCATCACGCAGGCGATGACGTTCGCCGCGATGCTGCTGTTCTTCCGCAACGAGACAGGCTTCGGCGGCAACAACGGTTTCACCGACTTCAAGCGCATCCTGGGTATCCCGATCGCGACCAGCGAGATGCGCGTCACGCTGTTCGCCATCACCGGTTGCACGCTGGTCGCCTTCTTCGTGATGGCGCGCGCCATCGTCACCAGCAAGTACGGCCGCGTACTGCAGGCGATCCGCGACGCCGAGAGCCGTGTCATGTTCACCGGCTACAACCCGGTGGCCTACAAGCTGAGCATCTGGACACTGTCGGCCGTGATGTGCGCGATCGCCGGCGCGCTCTACGTGCCGCAGGTGGGGATCATCAACCCCAGCGAGATGAGCCCCGCCGCCTCGATCGAGATCGCGATCTGGGCCGCGGTGGGCGGCCGCGCCACGCTGATCGGGCCGATCATCGGCGCCTTCTTCGTCAATGGTGCCAAGAGCTGGTTCACCGCCGCGTTCCCGGAGTTCTGGCTGTTCTTCCTCTCCATCGCGACCTTCACCACGCATGTGATCATGGCGGAACGCCTGCGCTTGCGTGATCGCAGAGACGCAAATCGAGATTGATGCAGCGGCGCGCACCCAGGATACGACGGCATGAGAAGAATTTTGCACGAGTTGGATCGCAACGCCGAACGCTACCTGATGTTCGTCAGCTATGCATTCGTTTGCGCCGTGATCATTCAGGAGGTGGGAAGGCGCTACCTGCTGAACTATTCCTCGGCCTGGGCTGAAGAGACGGCGCGCTATGCTTTCATCTACCTTGGGTGGCTAGGGGCCGCCTACGCCGTGCGCGAGCGCGCGCACGTACGGTTCGATATACTTCTCAACCGGCTGCCGGGGCAGCTGCACGGCTACCTGTTCATATTTGCCGAGCTGGCGACACTCGTGTTTGCGGTCATCGCGCTGCGCTACTCGCTGCATACCATCGATCAGCTCCTGACATTCGGCGCCACCACGTTCGTCCTGCGCGTGAACAAGCTGTGGGCTGAGGCTGCCGTGCCTATCGGCTTCGTTCTCATCACCATTCGCTGCGTGCAGGCGATCATCCGCGACGTTTCAGACATCCGCGCCGGCGTGCCGGCCGACGGCGTCGTGCTCGACCGCAAGGTGGAACGCGGACAGACCGTGACGGCCGGATTTCAGACGCCGGAAATGTTTATCATCGCCTCGGACTTGAAACGGCTGGAGCTGACCGTCGACATCGACGAGGCCGATATCGGGCAGGTGGCGTTGAACCAGGAGGCGACCTTCACCGTCGACGCCTATCCGGCGCAAATTTTCAGCGCCAAGTTGGCTGAGCTGCGCAACGCGGCGAAGACTGTGTCGAACGTGGTGACCTATCAGGGCGTGCTGAGCGTCGACAACAGCAAGGGATTGCTCAAACCCGGCATGACGGCCACCGCCGACATCGTGGTGCAAGTGGTCAAAGACGCGATGAGCGTGCCGAACGGCGCCTTGCGCTTTACGCCGCAGACCGAGGCAACGTCGTTCGTGCCGGTGGCAACGACTGCGCCGGTCGATCCGATCGCGGCTGGCAAGGGCGAGGTTTGGACGCTGGGCAAGGACGGCAAGCCGGTGGCGCGCAAGGTCACCTTGGGCGTCACCGACGGCAAGCGCACGCAAGTCACCAGCGGCAACGTCAAGGCCGGCGAAGAGTTCATTCTCGATGTCGCTCAGCCGGGTCGCGGCGGGCAGAAATAGCGTCATGACGGACGCCCCGCTGATCCGCTTCGAGCGCGTTGCCAAAGTTTACGGCAAAGGCGAGACGGAGGTTCACGCGCTCGCGGGCGTCGACCTGACGATCAACGACGGCGAGTTCGTGGCCATCATGGGCCCGTCGGGTTCGGGCAAATCGACGGCAATGAATATTCTGGGCTGTCTCGATACGCCGACGAGCGGGCGGTATTTCTTTCGCGGCATCGACGTCGGCACGCTGACGCGATCGCAGCGCGCGCTGCTCAGGCGCAACTATATCGGCTTCGTGTTTCAGGGGTTCAATCTGCTCAAGCGCACGACGGCGCGCGAGAACCTCGAATTGCCGTTGATCTATCGCGGCGACAGCGTGGCGGTGCGGCGCAAACAGGCGCTCAAGGCGCTGGACCTTGTGGGGCTCAGCGACCGTGCCGATCACACGTCGTCGGAGCTTTCGGGCGGCCAGCAGCAGCGGGTGGCGATCGCACGGGCTCTGGTGACGGAGCCGGCGGTGATCTTCGCCGACGAACCGACGGGCAATCTCGATTCGGCGCGCAGTCACGAGATCATGAAATTGCTGACCGAACTCAACCGCACGCGGCATATGACGATCGTGCTGGTGACGCACGAGGAAGATATCGCCGCCTACGCGCAGCGCCAGATTCGCTTCCGCGACGGGAAAATCGCCTCCGACGCGGCGACCAAGACGGCGGCCGCACAATGATCTGGACCACACTGCAATTGGCATGGCGGGAGTTGCGGGCGAATTTGTTGCGTTCGCTGTTGACGACGCTGGGCATCATCGTGGGTGTTGCCGCCGTCGTGATCGTCGTGACGCTGGGCCAGGGGTTGACGGTCAAAGTGACCGGCGACATCGCAGCCATGGGGCGCAATCTTCTGTTCGTTCTGCCGTTCACACCGCAGCGCGCGGGACCGGCAACGCCGCAGACGCCGTTCAAGATGGACGATGCGCATGCGATCGAGCGAGA
>CALMQI010000385.1 GCA_937871935.1 uncultured Burkholderiales bacterium | reverse complement strand
GACGATGCCATGCGTCCCATCGTCGCGAAAGCGCGCCAGATCGACGCGCTGGCCAAGCTATGTACCGAGTACCTGCCTGCCGCGTTGGCCCGCCAGGGGCGCGCGGCCAACCTCAAGGACGGTGAACTCGTGCTGCTTGCCAGCAACCCCCCAGCCGCGGCGAAGTTAAAAATGGTCGCCGAAGGCCTGCGTAAGTTCTTGTTACAGCAGGGTTCGAAGGTTAGTTTAGTTTCCGTGAGGGTGCAACCCGGCGACGCCCGGGAAACCGGGGCCGGAAAACCCTCCCGAAAACTGTCGCCGCAGGCCGCCGGATCGCTGCAAAAACTGCACCAGGCCCTGGCCGACTCCCCGGCTCGAGTTGCGCTAAAAGACCTTCTGGATCATCAGGTTAAACCTGAAATTGGCGCAGCAGGCCCAACACCCCCGCCGGAGCCTCCTCGGCGCGGTCGAAAGTAACCGCTTCCACCGCCGAGGGGTCGGCAAGCAGCTGCAGCAACAGCCGGTTGTTGAGGGCATGGCCGGACTTGTGGGCGCTGAAAGCGGCCAGCAGCGGGCTGCCCAGCAGATACAGGTCGCCGATGGCGTCGAGCACCTTGTGGCGGATGAATTCGTCGGCGAAGCGCAGTCCATCGCTGTTCAGGACGCGATACTCGTCGAGCACCACCGCGTTCGGCACCGTCTCTCGCAGCACGTTGGTCGGGATCTCCAGGTACACCGGGCCCGGCGGATTGCCGTCGCCCTCGGCAACAGCCCACGCCTTGTCGAGGTCGCGCGCGATCTGGTCGGCGGTGCGCAGCGTGCGCGCGCTGCGCGTCACCGGCTGCAGGATGGCCACATGGTCGATGCCCTGCAGCGGGCCGAGGTCGTCCTGCGGCACCGGCGGGCAGCCGCCGATCAGCAGCACCGGCACGCGCTCGAGGTGGGCGTTGGTCATCGCCGTCACGCAGTTGGTGACGCCGGGCCCGGCGGTGGCCATCGCGATGCCCACCTGCCCCGACAGCGCGGCGTGGGCGTGCGCCATGTGCACCGCGGCACCTTCGTCGCGCACGTCGACGATGCGCACGCCCAATTGCGCCAGGTGGTCCCAGATCGGCTGGATATGGCCGCCCTGCAGGCCGAAGATGCGGTCCACGCCGCGGGCGACGAGAAAGCGGGCGACGATCTCGGCGACCGTGCGGTGCGAAGAGGCGGGCATGGTGAAGTCCTGTGGGGTCGAGGGCGCGCCGTGCGGGGCTGCTCACCGAGCGAGGCCGGGGCACGCCGGACCCTCACTGTAGTCAGGCGCTCGCAACCGGCAAGAGGGTTGTCGCCACAGTGCCGGCCGGCCACGGCGCCCGGGGTCATTCCCATGGCACATGTCAGGCATAAGGTATATGGTGCGTCCATGGCCGCTCGTGCACCGCTGTCCAGACCGTCCCCGTCCGCCGATCGCCGCAGCCATGCCGAGCGCAGCCGCGCTACGCGCGCCCACCTGATCGCGACGACGATCGACGTGCTGCGCAGCCGCAGCTACCACGGTGCCACGGTGTTCGAGGTCGCCAAGGCCGCCGGCCTGACCCACGGCGCGCTGCAGCACCACTTCGGCTCCAAGGCGGCGCTGATGATGGCCGTCACCGCCGAGATCCTGCGCAGCAGCGATGCCGCCGGCGTGCGCTGGCCGTCGCCGCAGTTGCCGCTGGCCGAGCGCGCCGAGCACTTCGTGCAGGCGCTGTGGGAGCGTGTGTACGAGCCGCCGCGATTCCTGGCCGCGTGGAGCGTGTATTTCGGCAGCGCCGGCGAGCCGGAAGTCCGGCGCGCGGTGGCCGCCCAGCGGGCCGAGCTCGCGAAGGCGCTGCGCACGCGGTTCGCCGAGGTGTTTCCCGAGCTGGCCGCGACGGCCGGCGTCGATGCGCTGGCCGACCTGGTGTTCTCGGCGCTGCGCGGCATGGCCATCGTGCGCCTGTTCGGTGCCGCCCCACGCGAGCACGCGGCGCAAATGCGGGCGCTGGCCGAGCTGATCGCGCTGCGGGCACCGCCGCCGCCGGCTCTGCGCCCGTCGTCCCGACGTCCGTCAACCCAACGCAACAGGAGCGTTCGATGATCACGTCTTCTTCGATGGCCTTGCGCCTGCTTCGCGGTGCGATCGCCGCCGCCGTGCTCGGCGCGGGCCTGGCCCACGGCGCGGGCTTTCCGGAAAAGCCGGTGACGCTGGTGGTGCCGTATCCGCCCGGCGGCGCGACCGACACCGTGGCCCGCATCATGGCCAAGGGCCTCGCCGCGCGCCTGGGGCAAACGGTGATCGTCGACAACAAGGCCGGTGCAGGCACCGTGATCGGCGCAGGCGCCGTGGCGAACGCGCCGCCCGACGGCTACACGCTGCTGATCAGCTCGAACACCACCTTCACGATCAACCCGGCACTGAAGGCAAAGCTGCCGTACGACCCGCTGAAGAGCTTCGAGTCGATCGGCCTGCTCGGCAGCTCGCCACTGGTGCTGCTGGCGCACCCGTCGCTGCCGGCCAACAGCGTGGCCGAGCTGGTGGCGCTGGCCAAGGCCCAGCCGGGCAAGCTGAGCTTCGCGTCGTTCGGCGCCGGCACGACCTCTCACTTCGCCGGCGAGATGTTCAAGCTGATGACCGGCACGAACATCGTGCACGTGCCCTACAAGGGCAGCGCCCCGGCGATGCAGGATCTCATCGGCGGCCAGGTGCAGCTCAGCTTCGACACCAACGTCGCCTCGATCCCGCAGATCCAGGCCGGCAAGGTGAAGGGCCTGGCCGTCACGTCGCGCAAGCCCTCGGCCTCGTTGCCCAAGCTGCCGTCGGTGGCGCAGGCGGGTTATCCCGACTACGAGATGGTGCCGTGGATCACCATCGTCGCGCCGCGCGGCCTCGCGGCGCCTGCGCGGGCGGCGCTCGGCAAGGCGTTCGCCGATTGCGTCAACGATCCGGCGCTGCGCGCCGAGCTGCAGAAGGTGGGTGTGGACGTGGCCTACGAGCCGGGTTCTGCCTACGACACCCGCGTGGCGGACGAGCTGCCGCGTCTGCGCGCCTATGTGCACAAGGCCGGTCTCACGGTGGACTGAACGCACATGTCCAGGCCGCACGATGAGCTCGTTGCGCGCACGGCGGTGGAGCTGCGGCGGCTGATCGCCCGCCGCGAGCTGTCGCCCGTGGAGCTGGTCGACGCGTGCATTGCGCGCATCGAGGCGCTGAATCCGGCCGTCAACGCGATCGCGGCCACCGATTTCGAGCGTGCCCGGGCCGCCGCCCGCGTGGCCGAACGGCAGGTGATGGACGGCGCGGTGTTGGGGCCGCTGCACGGCCTGCCCTTGGGCGTGAAGGACCTGCAGGACACTGCCGGCCTGCTCACCACCTGCGGCAACGTGCGCCTGCGCGGCCACGTGCCCGCGGCCGACAACGCGGCCGTCGCGCGCCTGCGGCGCGCCGGCGCGATCGTGCTGGCCAAGACCAACGTGCCCGATATGGGCGCGGGCGCCAACACGCGCAACCCGGTGTGGGGCGCCACCGGCAACCCGTTCGACCCGGCGCTCAACGCTGGCGGCTCCTCAGGCGGCTCGGCCGCGGCGCTGGCTACCGACATGGTGCCCATCGCCACCGGCTCCGACACCGGCGGTTCGCTGCGCATCCCGGCCGCGCTGTGCGGCGTGGTGGGGCTGCGCCCGTCGCCCGGGCTGATCGGCAACGACGCGCGCCCGCTCGGCTGGTCGGCGATTTCGGTGCTCGGGCCGATGGGCCGCGACGTGGCCGACACCGCGCTGCTGATGTCGGCCATGCTCGGCTTCGACGGGCGTGATCCGCTGTCGTATCCGGTGGCGGCCGAGCCGTTCGCGACGCTGCCGACCGTGGATCCGCGCACGCTGCGCATCGCCTACACCGAGGACTTCGGCCTGTGCGCCGTCGACGCGTCGATCCGCCAGGTGTTTCGCGAGCGCATCGCGGCGCTCGCACCGCACGTGGCGCGCTGCGAGCCGATCGCCGAGCGCTTCGGCGAGGCCGACCGGGCGTTCGACATCCTGCGCGCCGAGAGTTTCGTGGCGGCCTTTGCCGACACCTACCGCAACGCGCCCGACACGCTCGGCCCCAACGTGCGCGCCAACGTGGAGCTGGCCGCGTCGATCACGCTGGCCGACCGCGCCTGGGCCCATCTGGAGCAGACGCGCATCGCGCGGCAGTTCCACCGCGTGTTCGAGCAGTACGACCTGCTGCTCGCGCCGGTGACGCCGTTGTCGCCGTTCCCGTGGCAACAGCTCTACGCCGAGGAGGTGCAGGGGCGGCGCATGCGCAACTACTACGAATGGCTGAGCCTGACCTACGTGGTCACGCTCGCGACCAACCCGGCGCTGTCGCTGCCGTGCGGGCGGGACGTCCTGGGCATGCCGTTCGCGCTGCAGGTGATCGCGCCGCTGCGCGCCGACGCGTCGCTGCTGGCTGCGGCGCGCGCGCTCGAGGGTGTGTTCGCCGCGCAGCCGGGCCTGGGCCGGCCGCGGCCTGACCTGTCGCGCCTGCGCGAGCCGCGCCCCGAGTTGCGCAGCATCGTGACCCATCCGCCGCTGTTCGGCGGCGGCGCAGCCGGCGGCATGCCCGCAGCGTCGGCCGTGTAGCGGCCGATCGCCGCGCCTGGCTCATGCCGGCGGGCGATAACACGCCCGCCAGCATGAGCGCGGCTGATCAAGCCGGCACGGCCTCGCCCGCTGCCGCCGGCACTGGGCTGCGCACCAGGTGGTCGAAGGCCGACAACGCCGCCTTGGCGCCTTCGCCACCGGCCACGATGATCTGCTTGTAGGGCACCGTCGTCGCGTCGCCGGCTGCATAGATGCCGGGCACGCTGGTGGCGCAGCGCTCGTCGATGACGATCTCGCCGTGCTTGGACAACGCCACCGTGCCGCGCAGCCACTCGGTGTTAGGCACCAGGCCGATCTGCACGAACACGCCGGCGAGTTCGATCTGCTGCCCGGCGCCGCTGTCGCGCTCGCGATAACGCAGCGCGCTCACCTGCTTGCCGTCGCCGACGATTCCCGTGGTCTGCACGTTCGTCAGCACGCGCACGTTGGGCAGGCTGGTCAGCTTGGCCACCAGCACCGCGTCGGCCTTCAGCGCCGGCGCGAACTCGAGCAGCGTCACGTGGGCGACGATGCCGGCGAGGTCGATCGCCGCCTCCACGCCGGAGTTGCCGCCGCCGATCACCGCCACCGGCTTGCCCTTGAACAGCGGCCCGTCGCAGTGCGGGCAGTAGGCCACGCCGCGGTTGCGGTACTCGGCTTCGCCGGGCACGTTGACGTTGCGCCAGCGCGCGCCGGGGGCGACGATCACCGCGCGGCCCTGCAGCACGGCACCGTTTTCCAGCGTCACGCTCGCCAGCCCGCCGGGCTCGGCCGCCGGCGCGAGCGCCGTCACGCGCTGGCCGTTCATGATGTCGACGTCGTAGGCCTTGGCGTGTGCCTGCAAGGCGGCGGCGAACTGCGGGCCTTCGGTGTGCGGCACCGAGATGAAGTTGTCGATGCCCAGCGTGTCGAGCGTCTGGCCGCCGAAACGCTCGGCCACGATGCCGGTGCGGATGCCCTTGCGCGCCGCGTACACCGCGGCGGCCGCGCCCGCCGGCCCGCCGCCGACGATCAGCACGTCGAACGGCTCCTGCGCACCAAGCCGGGCCGCCTCACGCGCCGACGCGCCGGTGTCGATCTTGGCCAGGATCTCGTGTAACTCCATGCGGCCCGCGCCGAACGGCTGGCCGTTGAGAAACACCGTGGGCACGGCCATGATCTCGCGCGCGCTCACCTCGCCCTGGAACAGCGCGCCGTCGATCGCCACGTGGCGGATGCGCGGGTTCAGCACCGCCATCAGGTTGAGCGCCTGCACCACGTCCGGGCAGTTGTGGCAGCTCAAGGACATGTAGGTCTCGAAGCGGAAGTCGCCGTCGAGCGCGCGGATCTGCTCGATCACCGCCGGCTCCACCTTCGGCGGATGGCCGCCGGCCTGCAGCAGCGCGAGCACCAGCGAGGTGAACTCGTGGCCGAGCGGGATCGCCGCGAAGCCAAGATGCATCTCGCGGCCCTCGCCGCTGACGGTGAAAGACGGCCGCCGCGTATCGGTGCCGTCGAGGCGGACGTGCACGAGCGGCGACAGCGCGGCGATCTCGCCGAGCAGCGCGCGCAGGTCGGCCGATGACTCGCGATCGTCGAGCGAGGCGATGAGCTCCACCGGCCGCTGCAGGCGCTGCAGGTAGCTGGCGAGCTGGGTCTTCAGGGTGTCGTCCAACATGGCGATTCCTTCCGTAGCGGGCAGGGCCCGACCACCGGCCGCATGCAGCGGCCGGCGTGGGGTGGGATGCGGCGAAGGACCTCTTAGATCTTGCCGACGAGGTCCAGTGAAGGCGTGAGCGTCTTCGCGCCCTCCTGCCACTTGGCCGGGCACACCTGGCCGGGGTTCTTGGCCACGTACTGCGCGGCCTTCAGCTTGCGCAGTGTTTCGCCCACGTCGCGCGCGATCGCGTTATCGTGGATCTCGGCCGTCTTGATCACGCCCTCGGGGTTGATCACGAAGGTGCCGCGCAGCGCCAGGCCTTCGTCGTCGATGTGCACGCCGAAGGCGCGCGTCAACTGGTGCGTCGGGTCGCCGACGAGCGGGAAACGCGCCTTGCCGACGGCCGGGCTGGTCTCGTGCCACACCTTGTGCGCGAAGTGCGTGTCGGTGGTGACGATGTAGACCTCGGCGCCCAGGTCCTTGAAGACCGGGTAGTTGTCGGCCGCGTCTTCCACCTCGGTCGGGCAATTGAAGGTAAAGGCGGCCGGCATGAAGATCAGCACCGACCACTTGCCCTTCAGCGACTGCTCGGTGACTTCGACGAACTTGCCGTTGTGGAAGGCCTGGGCCTTGAACGGCTGGACGGTGGTGTTGATCAGCGACATGGAGAACTCCTGTGGGGATTGGTTGAAGCGGTGAATCGAATTCTGCGACTCGATAGTTAATCTGTGGGTGAATTGACTTCATCTTTGCGATTGACGATGGCTATCGATAGACACGAGCCGCGCCCAATGCAAGAAGCCCGCGCGAGCGGGCTTCCCAGGGGCAGATGCGAGCGTCGGCTCAGCGCGGCGGCGCTGCCGTGCGGGCGGGGTCGTTGCGCGTCGCGCGCAATACCGGGGCGCGGTCACCAGCGTTGGTATCGCAGCTGATTTCCATCACGAACTTGCGGCGGATGGCGCGCCCGAAATCGGCGTAACCGTCGGCCGGCAGCACGAACGAGCCGGGGCCGCCCTGCACGTGCTGGCGGTACCAGAGTTCGAGCGTGCCGAATTCGGGGGTTGCCGAGCCGAGTTCGCCGAGCGGTTGCACATCGGGGTAGCCCGGCGCGCGGAGCCACGGCATCGCGCCGCGAAATAGGTCGCCGGTGATGATCGGCAGCCCGCGCCGCAGCGGCGAGCGCAGGAGGGCCGAGTCGAGGTCGCGGAACTCGATCTCGCCCCCAAGCTCGAGGAAGCGCGCATAGGAGAGGCTCGCGTCGCGCAGCCGCGGGTCCTCCTTGAACTCCGCCTGCC
>CALMQI010000384.1 GCA_937871935.1 uncultured Burkholderiales bacterium | reverse complement strand
GGGTTACCTGCCGGGCCTCCGGCTGGGACCGCTCGGGATCCTGCCGTGGAGCGCGTGGAGCATGGGTCTGCGGGTCGCGTTTTGAGCGTCGCTTTACAGCTCGCGGGCCTCGCGGGCGAGGGCGATGGTGTAGGCGAGATCGTTGGGCAACCGGTCGGGGGAGTTGAACAGCCGCAGCCGGATCCAGTTGTAGCCGTGGTCGCGGAAAATCTGCAGGCCGGGTTTCGCCACGCCCTGGTCCTTGAACACGGTGCCGCGCGCCTCGGCCTGCACGGCGAACCCCGAAATGACCAGCGAAGCCAGCATCACGATCTGTATGGCAACTGAGGGTCGGCTCATGAACAATCTCCACCGGCCTGAAGAACCGGTGATGCATTGCACCTGATATCGAGTGTTCGTGACCGCCGGAATTGCTCAGCATTACCCCCCTTACAGGTCGTGGCAGCGGCTTACTTGTTGTTGCTGGTTCTCGGCTTCCCAATGTTTGAAATTCCGTTGCCGGTTGGCGTGGCACGCTTCTCGCCACACCTGCCCTCTCTCTCAAGAAACTCCTTCCAAGTGATTGATTTGGAATGATGTTTTCAGGCCGGTTGTGCAATGGGGATCATCTGCATGCCCAGCTTGGCGGCGCGTTGCGACAGAGCACGCAGCACGCGTTCACGGTAGCGCTCCTCGTAGTAGTCCTGGCCCTGGTCGGTGTATTCCTCACCCTTGGTGAGCATCGTGTAGATCAAGCGCGCGAGCTTGTGCGCGGCAGCCGTGATGGCCTTAGGCTTGTCCATGCGCGAGCACATGCGTCTGAAGTACGCGCCCAGCGCCGACTGGCTGGTGCGCAATGCCGCGGCGGCCAGACGCAGTGCCTGGGCCGCGCGGTTGGCGCAGCGCTTGGTCCTGCCGCTCATGGCTTTGCCACCCGTGATCTTGGTGCCCGGACACAAACCCAACCAGCTCGCGAAGTGCGCCGCCGTGGGAAAGCGTGACATGTCCGCTCCAGTCTCGCTGATGACGGCCAGCGCGGTGCTCACGTCGATGCCGTCGATGCGCGTCAAGTCCACGCCGCACATCTTGAACAACTGCGTGCGCAGGTCGAACTTGGGTGCATTGCGGGCCCGGCCGCCGCGCCTCTTGCCTTTGGCCGGTTCGCCCTCGTGAGCCTGCAAGCTTTGCAACTGCCGCTCGATCTCGCGGTCGCACTCGGCCAGCTGGGTGCCCACGAAGTCGAAGCCGCCCAGCGCCTGCTTGAGCGCAAACAGGTGCTCGGCCCGCCAGTGGCCTTGCAGACTCTTGGCGATCTCATCGACGCTGGCGTGGATGCGCACGTTCTTCATCGAGCCCAGCACCCGGCCGTCACGCTCACCGGCCACGATGGCGCGCAGAATCTTCTGACCCGTCTCGCCCACGATGTCGGAGATGACGTTGGCCAGCTGCACGTTCATCTGCGTCAGAGCTTTCTGCATGTGCTGCACCGACCTGGCTTGGCTCCTGAGCAGCATGCCGCGCTGGCGCCACAGCGAGCGCAGCACGCACACCTGCTCGGCCGGGCGGAATGCGCCGCTGAGCAGGCCGTAGGTCATGAGTTGCTGCAGCCATTGGCAGTCGAGCACGTCGGATTTGCGCCCCGAGACGTTCTTCACGTGGCGCGCATTGACCAGCAACACGGAAAAGCCGCGCGACTCCAGAAGTTCGTACAAGGGGATCCAGTACACGCCGGTGGATTCCATGGCCACGGTGTCCACGCCGCAGGCCTGGAGCCAGTCGGCGATGGCGTTGAGGTCCACCGTGAAGCTGGCGAACTCGCGCACCGGTTCATCGTCTCGGTCTGGCGGCACGGCCACGAAGTGGGCGGCGCTGCCGATGTCGATGCCGGCGGCATTGGGGTGGGTGATCGTCAGGGCTGCCCGAGACTTGCCGGGCTTGAAGTTGACACGGGGTTTGCGTTGGACCATGGCGTGCTCCATCATTCAGTTTGGAATGTGGCGCCGCATCGGGTACGTCGTCTTGCTCAGTCTCTTAAACGGGATATCGGCCCAGCGGCTATCTCTCGGCAGAAGGACAACCGCCAAGCCGATTCACCAATGTCGATGACGCAACCCATGACCACGCTGACTCGCGGGCAATCTGCACCATTGCTAGATCGGTCTTCCGCGGCACCGCATTCCACCTTGCCACAACGAAGGCGCAAAGTGTTTCTGAGGCACGATTTGCGGCATAGGCCGATTACTTCGCTGACTTGTCGCCGCCTGTCTGAACGCAGCGAAACGAAGTTGAGCGAAGTGAGTTTGGCGACGGGCCACGAGACTGAGCACCGGAAGGGAGTCGGCGTATTTCGCCGACCGCCGAAGCGAAGCGCTCCGGCCTGCCCGCACGCGCCTTTGCCGCGCGCACGCCCGCAATCGAAAGCGGACTGCGAACGTCAGCAACGGGCCGCTTGCGCGCCATCGCCCTTGTCCAATTGAAAGCGGCGGCGCTTGAGCCGGCACGCGCCGCGCAACCCGCCCCCCGGCAGCCTTCCCGATCCCGGGAAACCAAATCCAAAAAGCGGGAGGCGCGGCCCGTCGAAGCGTGGTTTCAGACCCTGCGGCCCACGGGCCGGCAGCGCCACAGCGAATGGCACAGAACCTGCTGATAAGGCCTTGTCACGCGGGGCATTGGGGAGTGCCGGGCTTGATGACTGTTCAACCAACCTTCGAAAGGGGCAACATGAAAATGCCATGGCAATCGAGCCGAAGGAAGTGGGGAGCAGCGTCCGCAGGAGTGTTTGCGGCCCTGTTTCTTCTTCTGAGCGGCAACGCGTCGGCGGCCATCGCCGACACCAAGCACAACCTCGGGTCCGGCACCGGGCCCGCAGGGCGCAACCAAGTGACCGACAACGCCGAAGTCTGCGTGTTCTGCCACACGCCGCACGGTGGCAGCACCACCGCGCCGGTGCCGTTGTGGAACAAGCGGCTGGGCGCGGCCGGCACACCGGCAGGCGGCGGCACTTACACCACCTATGCCTCGCTGCAAACGCCGTCGCTTGACGGCGCGGTGGCGGCAGTCGGCGGCATCTCGCTGGCCTGCCTGTCCTGCCATGGTCCGATCGGATACCGGC